>WRJW01000215.1 GCA_009778375.1 Bacteroidota bacterium | reverse complement strand
AGGAGCAGGCGCGTCATTAATTTATTGGCGTTGCCCCTGTAGAGTACAATATCCATACCCGAATGTCCCCCTTTTAGCCCTTTTACGATCAGGGTGTACGCAACCATACCTGTGGGAACGGCCTCTTCTTTATAGTGGAAAGTAAAGGTTCCGTCTAATCCTCCGGCACATCCAACGTACAATTCGCCCTCGTCTTCGGAGTCTAAGTTAATGAGGATATCGCCCTTTAAAAGGTCTGCTTTGAGTTCGTTGGCACCCGTCATGCCTGTCTCCTCGTCAATCGTCAGGAGGGCTTCGATTGGGCCGTGCACCAAATCTTTAGCTTCGAGCACCGCCATGGCGGCCGCTACGCCCAATCCGTTGTCGGCGCCCAAGGTGGTGCCGGTGGCATAGACCCATTCGCCCACGATCCGCGGTTCGATCGCGTCTTTTTCAAAATCATGTACTTTGTCGCTGTTCTTTTGGGGCACCATATCCAAGTGGGCCTGCAGGATGATCCCTTTACGCCCCTCCATGCCCGGAGTGGCGGGTTTGCGGATGATCACGTTTCCAATCTGGTCCACTATGGTTTCGAGCCCAAGGCTTTCTCCAAATTGCTTCATGTACGCCACGACTTTTTCTTCGTGCTTGGAGGGTCTGGGAATCCGGGTGAGCGCTTCAAAATGCGTCCACACCCTTTGGGGGTTTAATGTTGCAATAGTCATAATTATAATGTATTAAGTGTTTATTTTCCGGAAGATACATTGATGGGATAACTCAAAGTCTGCCCCAACTGGTAGATCAGCACCCGCGATTGAGCCAGCAACTCCTGTCCGTCGCTCAATAAAAGTTGCATGGCCACCGGTTTGCGGTAAAAGAGCTTAACGGCGCTTTTTGCCGCTTCCGGCGCTACGGACGGGCCCTGAGGCTGATCGGAATCGGCTTTAAGTTCCAGCACAATCGGCCGACCGCTTACGTTGGAGGGGGGCACTAAGCCTTCGGTATCGGAAAGCCTGAAAGCAATATAGGTCTGTCTCGCTTGATGGGCAACGGGCAGTACCTCAAACTGCATCGATTGGAGGGCGTACGTCGATTTGCCCAAAAAAAGGCTCAAATACTCCTCTTCTAAACGCGCCATTTCCTTTACGGCATCGCCCAAGGCAGCCCCGCTAAAAGTGGCGTCGGTGTCGCCGGTAATGATTTCGACCCGTTTGGTTCGAATTTTAAAAATCAAATCGGCAGCCTCTTCGGCCCTCTTTTCCACACTTTTCTCAACCGTTTGATTTTGGGGAACGGCCACACGGTTGATGCCCCAAGCATTTTGCTCGGCCCGGTAGAGGGTAATCTGCTCCTGCGTCAAATTGGACGAGAGTCCTTTATCGGTAAATTCGGCCTTGGCTTGAGGGCCAAAACGAAACTTTTCTTCTTTTCCCAAATAACTGTCCGATAAAACAATCAAACCCTGAGCATGAAACTGGGCAAAATTGGCCACGGCATTTTTGAGGCCGGTAAGGTTTACCATAAAACTGTGCGCCGGATCTGCCTCTAAATAGGGACGAACCTGCAACTGGGTAATCCGATACAGTACCTGATCCTCCTGACGGGCGTCCAAGCCCAAATACTTTCTGGCAAACTTGGCGTAGGGGCCGGCGGTAAAGATCTCCCGCTCTGCCTCTACCTGTATGTACACGGTAGTCATAGGGAGCGAATAGACCACCGCACCATCGGGGAGTATATCCCCGGATTTGATTTCCTGAGCAAAAACGGCGCTCCCCGTAATCAACAGGCCAAAGATCAAACTCAGGCCCATCACTCTTTGATTGGTCATCATGTGCATCTAATAATTGTTCAATGCACAAATGTAATCATTTTTTACGATTTAGGCCGTTGCACCAATATAATTCGCAGAGAATCCGGATCCACATCTACATAGATATAGTCCTCTTTCTCCGGCGGCACAGTTTAGCCTTATTTACCATACTTTTGCCCAAATAGATATCTGCTGCTATCAATACCATCCCATTACTTTTCATCTATTTCCGCATTTCTTTTTCGGGATCTCTTTTCCAGCGTTTATGGCTCCAAAGCCAAATCTCGGGTTGTTCGTAAATATTTGCTTCTAAAAGTTTGGCATATTCAGCCGTAATTCCTCCTTGGGGAAGTTCGGACGGATGGTTGCAAATGGGCTGTACCGTAATCAGGTAACGTCCCCGCCCTACCTTGTTCATTTTAAAATAAGCCACCGCACACTGTATACTCCGGGCCAACTGCTCCGGACCATTCATCATTAAGGTCTTTTGATGCAAAAAATCGACGCAATAGCGCGACCCGGGCAGAGGCGACTGATCGGCGATCATGGCATACAGCCAAGGCTCCCGCCGGTGCTGGGCCATAAAACGGGCAATCCTGTTGGATTCTACCACACCTCCCAATCGGTGCTTTTGCCGTATCCTGTAAAAAAACTTGTCCATTACCTTGTTCTCCAACGCTTTGTATACTACAGCCAGCTTGTCTTTGGGATAACCCGCCAATCCCCTGTCTGCATACACAGAAGCGACTAAGAAATACTCCCAATTGCCTACATGCCCACTCAATAACAGAACGCTCCGGTTTTGCGCATAGTGTTCCTTTAATATTTCTATCTGCTCCATATCCACCCTCTTGGCTATCCTGGCGGGGGTGGCTGCCATATACCAAAGCATCTCGGCCATAATATCGGCAAGATGATGGTAAAATTTTTTGGCTAACTTATTAAGCTCTTTATATTTAAGGTCAGGAAAAGAACGGGCTAAGTTAATGTACACCGTAGATTTTCTGTATCCAAATACGTGATAGACAAAAAAGAAGAAAATATCCGAAAAAAAATAAACTATGCGCATCCCTGTTTTTTCATCCCCGCAAAGTTAGCACAATTCGCAAAGAAAAAAATATTAGTACCTTTGCGCTTGATTTTAAAGTCTTGGCCATGAAAAATGTTGTAATTCTACTCAGTTTTGTATTTTGTTCATACTATCATGCCTACACACAAGGGCTTATTGTTATGTATGAGGAAACAACTTCGGTTCAGTTGCCATCTAATTTTAACCAAATTGAAAATTCTCAGATACGGGCAGCTATTGAAAATAGTATGAAGGATAGAAATATGGTGCAGTCTAAAACAGCCAAATTATTAGTAAACAACGGGGTTTCGGTATACAAAACCGGGACTTCTGAACGACAGGATCGAGAAGAAATGGCAGAAAAAGAGGGCAATACGAATATGAGCGGCAGTATTACCAGACAAATTAATACGACAACTCCTTACCTCGTCTATAAGAACCATTTGGATAGACTAATGCAGTCTCAAGCAAATGTTGGTGGAAAGGAATATCTTATCGAAGAACCTCTTACTGAAATAAAATGGAAAGTAGGAAGAAAAAAGAGAAATATTTCGGGCTACAATTGTATTGAAGCTACAGCAAAAACGGCCAATGGGGCGCCTATAACGGCTTGGTACACACCTGATATACCTATAAGTGATGGCCCCTCCTCTTATTGGGGATTGCCTGGCCTGATACTTTTTATTGACATAAACGATGGTATGCGTGTATTCTCATGTACATCCATAGAGCAGGCTAATGACTTGCTATCTATCGAAGCGCCCAGTGCAGGTGAAAAAATGTCAAAAGCTCAGTATGATAAAATGATAGCCGATCACATACAAAGAATGCAAGAGAATGTTCGTGTGGAGCGCGGGGAAAACTCCATTAGAAGAAACGGAACTATGACAATAATAAGGTAATATATACTGCCTTGTATCAAAAGTTTTAAATGAAACCATAATCAAACATCAAAATCTCCTGTATTTCACAGGCAAAGCTTGGTGAAACTGTAAGGGGTATACGATTATATTGTATGGGAACATTTTGATACAATTTATATCGAATGGTATTGCTGTGAAGAATGGTTCTGCTGGCTTGAATATAAGAGAAATGGAAAACACACACTTAAATAAAATAGATATGCGCTCTTTTTTATTTATAATCACATTATTACTTTTTATCTGCACTTCTTTAAATGCACAGGAGAAAAGCATAACGGGTCGGGTAAGCAGTGTCGAAGGCGAAATGTTGTCGTTTGCCAGTGTAACACTGCTGAGCTTACCCGATTCTGTACACATTGCCTTTACCACTACCGACCGTAGTGGGGGATATGTCCTCCGTTATCAGGAGACTGGCGAGGCTTTTTTACAGATCAGCCATATTGGATACACCACACAGCAACGATCGTTGCATTTGGACCGTACAACCCAAACGGCAGACTTTGAGCTCGAAGCATCGGCACAAATGATTAAAAGTGCGGTGGTAAACGCCCGATTGCTCGGTGCCCGTGTTAGGGGGGACACCATCATTTATAACTTGGGCGTATATACCGATAATACGGAGCGTATCCTAAAAGACATTCTCGAAAAACTACCGGGAATCGAAGTGGATGCCAACGGCAAAGTAAAGGCACAGGGGATGCCGGTCAAAATATTGATTGACGGCAAAGAATTTTTCTTTGACCAGTCGCAGATGGCTACCAAAAACCTGCCTGCCAAAATGGTTGAAAGCATCGAATTGATTAACAACTACAATGACATTGGAATGTTGAGCGGTTCATCTGCGCCTCAGGGCATCGCAGTACTCAATATTGGAATTAAGGATGAGTTTAAAGGCAAAATAAGCGGCGTATTGACGGGAGCGGGGGGCGCTCTCCATAAATATGCCGGCAAGGCAAACCTCTTCAACATTTCAAAGAACATAAGCCTTGCAGCCATTGTGGACGCCAACAATACTGGAGAAATGGCTTTTACGCTCAATGACTATATCTCTTTTCAGGGAGGGGTGCAGCAGCTTACCCGCAATAACAGAGGAAGTAACCGTTTTTCGCTTGACGCGGTCGATGTGCCGCACATAGCCTTTAGCGATGATGTGGCAAGGAAAGAGGGACAGACGCCTGCCTTAAACCTGAGTTACCGCCACCCGAACAACAAGATAAAACTAAATTCCTACCTTATCGCCAACCGACAAAAGCAGGAAGGGTACATGGTAACCCAAAGGTGGGCGACCACGGATACTAACGGTGCTCCCACTTCAGTAGATGGCTTGACCGAACAAAGCAGGTTCAGTTTTATAAACTATTATGTAAGTGCTGATTATCAGCCTACTGAACAGTTTTTTATCTCTAACAGAGCCATGATAAGCGGACAAGACCGTAGCCGAAACAGTATGGTAAGCCGCCAAATGACCATGATGTCCGACACCCTGTTTTCCGAAGAAAGAAGCAAGTTTTTTGATTTTAAGAACTATTTGTTAAGCATGTATAAAACCAAAAACGGCAGCCTCTTTACCGTTGACGGGTTTTACAGGTACAACAGCCGACCTGATGAGATGAGAATAGAGTCAAATAATCCTTTTTTGGGCTTGCCTTTTTCTTCAGTTCCTGCTTCGGAATACCATGCCACCCAAAACAACAGGCAACAATTACACGAACTTTCCATTTTTGGCGAGTATGCGCAAAGGTTAGGAAGTTTCTATCTAAAAGCACAGACAGGCTTGAATCATCAGCACCGTTCCTATCGCCCGTCGCTGTTTCAGTTGCTGCACGGAGCAGAAATTCCCTTCATTTCCGAACAAAACTATGCCAACACCATCAGCTACACCAATACCGACCTTTGGGCAGGAGTGTGGCTGCAACGCAATGTAGGCATCTTGCGCCTTGCCGTTGGTATGGACGCCCACCGCTACGCAACAATACTAAACGATGAAAACAACATTCCTTTGGTAAAAAACGACCGATGGACACTACTTCCTAATGCTCAAGTAATTATTTATTTATCTGCAAATAACCGGATTACTGTCAATGTTAACCTTGCCCAAGAAGCACGAAATATTACCGAACTAAATACGGGAATGGTAGCCACCGATTATAAAACCATCACACAGGGTAAAGTGGTGGACGATTTACTGAATCCTGCGTTTAACGCTTCCCTGAGTTACTCTTATTCCAACTTCCGTTCAGGAACAACACTGCTTTTTTCATCTTCGTACTTTAAGCAATCCAATCCTTTGACATACGACTATACGTATTACGCAAATTATTCAAAATCAACAATAATAGAGTCACCGGATAACAGTAATTTTATGTCCATGTTCCGTTTTAGGCAAAGCCTGAGGTTCATACCTGTAGATGTCAGGCTGGCAGTTAATTATGGTTTAAACACATATTGCAATTATATTAACGGAGCAGAAAACGAGGTTGTGCAACATCACCTTAATGGTGATTTGGCACTTATGACATTTACCAAAGGGGTGTTAAATGGCGAATTGGGAGGAAACGTACTTTGGTTTAGTAACCACGGCAAACTCACAGACATAACTATGCGCCTGCTTACCTTAGCTCCATACGCTAAATTGAGAATAAATGCGGGCCAGGGGTGGATGATGGTTTCGTCCGTGCAGCATTACAGGTACGACGCCAACGATACACGAAAAGATATTACCAACTTGAGCGCTTCAGTAGTTTACGCTCCACCTAAGAGCAACTTTGAATTTGAGTTGAATGTCAGCAATATCTTAAACTTTAATATGACAGAAAAAGTTACCAGCACTTACACGCAAAGCTTTTTTGAGGAGCGAGTACTGCGGACGCTACCCGGTTTTCTGATGGCTAATATAACGTACAGGTTTTAACTTGAAAAAAATATGTTACTTTTTTATCGCCCGACTTATGAGAAAAATGATTCTTCTATTAGCACAATTCGTTAAGAAACAAATATTAGTACCTTTGCGCTTCGATTACACTCCTTTTTTACAGCAATAAAAACTTTGAGATGATTTTTTGCAGCAGAAAAAACGACATGAGACGGTTAATGCTTAGCCTGTTTTTACTGTCCACAGTACCAGTAACAGCACAGAATGTTGTTTCGATTAGCGTAGAAAAACTGGCTGAAGATGTTGATTACTTCTTTTCAGCATTAGAAGAGACGCATCCTGATTTATATTACTACCACTCCAAAGATTCGGTTTTGCAGGTAAAAGAGGCAATAAAACAACAATTGGTCGCGCCTATGTCCCGATTTGATTTTGAAAGATTGATGGCGCTACGTACCAATTATCTTTTTGATGGGCACACAGGACTAAAATGGCATTTTGAAGAGTGGGAAACAATCCCAGATTCGGCCTTTCTTTTTCCTCAAACACTTATCAACGTTATGCAGGGGAACTTGTTTTTGAACGAAAATGCAACACAGAGAATACTAACTATCAACAATCAGCCAATAAATGAAATTGTAGCTACCATGCGTAGCCTGATTGGAGACGACCAAACGTCTTATAGTAAAGATTGCAGGATTGAAGAAAATTTTAGTACCTACTATTACCATCTTTTTGGTAGTAGTGTTTCGTATACCCTTACCTTTGAACAACAGGAAAAAACGATTAAACGAATATTTCAAGGAGTAAAAAAATACGATGTTTATCATAATAATGAGTTGTTACCTTTTGAGTTAACCATTAGAGATACCATTGCGTTGTTAACGATTAATGATTTTGACCTTAGATATTTGAGAGAGTTCCCAATATTTTTGGATAGCTGTTTTACGCAAATAGCAAAGTCAAGAATAGAGTACCTCTTCATTGATGTTAGCGAAAATGTGGGTGGTTCATCCGATAACGTTAACTTATTATTAGACTATTTATATCCTGCTCATTACTATTTTTTGGATGGATATGGAATCAGGCGTTATTCTGAGAATTATATAGATAATTACCGTTGGTATTTTAATAACAGGTATAACGACATAGAAGAGGCGGAGAAAGCATACAATACGTGGAAATCGTCAATTAAATCTGAATACGAAACAGAATCATACGTATGGGAACGAGTAAATGAAGTAACTAACGCATATTTAGGTAAATTATTTGTACTGCAAAGCTATAAAACATTTTCCGCCTCTTTAGAATTTACTAGCGCAATAAAATCGAGTAATAGAGGAATTCTTATTGGCGAGCCCACTAGTAATCCTGCCTTTTGTTTTACAGATCAAATAGGGCTGAGAATGCCTAATACAAATATTTTTTTTGGATGTGCAAGTGCTTTTTACGCTGTGCCTTCCGGTAATTCCAATGCCAATGTGGGAATTTTACCCGATGTTTTCTGCCACCATAGAGATTTGGGCGCTATCAAGAATGATTCAGATACCATGTTCAAATACCTGAAGTCAATAGTAGCTCAATATGGGAATAGGCAGAATTCCATTGAAATATTGGACCGATTTCAATATTAATTGACTAATAGGTAAGCCCCCTATAAAGTACCCGTAGTGATGTTTGATTGGATGGTGTTCCTTTGCCTACCGCATTGTCAACCTTTTTGACGGGGAGATCGTGGCGGAGGTGTAGCATTCCCAAAATTTCTTATCTTTGTCTCAATATATAACCTTAAAATCTTCAATTATGTTGAAAAAACATCCAAAAGGCCTTTTGGTAGCTTTCTTTACCAACATGGGCGAGCGCTTTGGCTTTTACACCATGATGGCCATTCTTGTGTTGTTCCTGCAGGTTCGTTACGGCCTTGACGAAGCGGTTGCAGGGGATTACTACAGTTGGTTCTACTTTGCCATCTATGCCTTGGCGTTGATTGGCGGTATGTTGGCCGACTGGACCAAAAAATACAAAACCATCATTATGGTAGGGCAAATCGTTATGTTTACCGGTTACTGTCTGATGGCCATTCCCGGCATCTCTTTGGGCGCATCCCTGGGAGCCCTTTTAATCATTGCTTTAGGAAACGGATTTTTTAAAGGCAATCTACAAGCCGTGGTGGGGCAGCTGTACGACGATGAGCGTTATAAAAAGTACCGCGACAGCGCCTTTATGATTTTTTATATGGGTATCAATATCGGCGCCTTTTTTGCCCCCTTTATTGCTACCGGAATTAGAGACTGGTGGCTGGCCCACAATGGTTTTATGCATGACGGTAGCTTGCCTGCCCTATGCCACGACCTTTTGGCCGGCAGACTTACCGACACAACCCAGCTACAGATTCTTGCCCAAAAAGTGAGCAGCGGAGCCGTGCACAACCTGAGTGCTTTTGCCGAGCAATACCTTGGAGTCTTCTCTCGGGGATACAACTGGGCCTTTGGCATCGCAGCCGGAGGAATGATTCTTTCGCTTATTATCTACCTGCTCTTTAATAAACTACTCCCATCGGTAGATAAACCACAGAAAAACGAGGCTGCAACTAATGGCAATAAGCCCATCGGATTGGGTATTACCCTCACTGCTACCGTAGTTCCTTTAGTGCTCTTTGGTGTTACCGTAGCTATTTTCCATTTTGCGTTAAATATGTTGCCCCTCGGTTTGGCAGTCGGCCTGTTTGTAGCTTTTGTAGCCCTCATGTTTCAAATATCTACCAAGGAGGAGCGTCCGCGTATTTCCGCTTTGGTATTTGTGTTTGTAGTTGTTATTTTCTTCTGGATGTCTTTTCACCAAAATGGCCTTACCCTCACCTATTTTGCCCGCGATTATATTGCCAAGGAGGTGAGCCGCTATACGTTCCTTCTTTTTAACATCTGGTCTATCCTTTGTGTAATCGGCACCATTGCAGGCGCTTACCTGTTTGTCAGAAAAAGGAGTACCTCCGATGATTTGGGCAAAACATCCGCAGAACTCCAAAAAGCCCAAAAGAGCCATACGATGTTCCGTTTTGCAGGTTTGGCCATGTTTGTGGTTTTCGGACTCATTTGCTATTATTTTACAACCACTTACGATGTATCCAATCCCATCGGGCCGGAGGTATTCCAAGCGTTCAATCCCCTTTTTATTGTTGCGCTAACCCCCATTGTAATGGGACTTTTTGCATGGCTCAACCATAGAGGCAAAGAGCCTTCTACGCCAAAGAAAATCGGTTTTGGGATGATCATCGCCGCATTTGCCTTCATTTTTGTATTGCTTCCATCGCTCCATGTCCTCTCCCCAAAAGATTTGATTGGCAGCATCCTTCCTCAAGAAATGCGTATTGGCCCCTATTGGTTGCTCAGCACCTATTTAGTACTTACTATTGCCGAATTATTCTTGAGCCCCATGGGACTCTCCTTTGTCTCCAAAGTAGCGCCTCCGCGCTTTCAAGGTTTGATGCAGAGCGGTTGGCTGCTCGCTACGGCTACCGGTAACAAATTGTTGTTTATAGGTAGTACCTTGTGGGGCCGCATTGATATCTATTTGCTGTGGGGACTCTTTATGATTTGCTGTATCCTGTCTGCCATCGTGATTTTCTCCCTGATGAAAAGATTAGAGCGAACTACAAAAGCTTGTTAATTAGAATAATTTGACCACTGCGATTGTCATCCTCAACTGGAACGGAAAGGCCTTTTTAAAGGCCTTTCTCTCTCCGTTGTTGGACAGTATTGCCGCTACGCCGGAGGCCAAAGTGGTTGTTGCCGACAACGGCTCGACGGATGATTCGGTCCCTTTTTTGCGGGAGCATTACCCGCAGTTGCGCCTGATTCTTTTTCCACAAAACTTGGGCTATACCGGAGGCTATAATCAGGCATTAGCACAAATTCAAGCCAAATATTTTATTTTACTCAATTCCGATATACGGGTAGACCCGCACTGGTTGGAGCCCCTGATTGCATGTATGGAATCCAATCCTGAGGCCGGTATGTGTATGCCCAAAATCCGGTCCCTGTCTCAGCCCCATTATTTTGAATACGCCGGGGCCTGCGGGGGATTTATCGACCGTTTGGGCTATCCTTTTTGCAGGGGTCGGATACTTTCTCATATTGAACAAGACTACGGCCAATACGATACGCCCATGGAAATTTTTTGGGCCAGCGGCGCCTGCCTGATGATACGCGCCAACCTTTTTCATGAATTGGGGGGATTTGACGGGCGCTTTTTTGCCCATCAGGAGGAGATCGACCTGTGCTGGCGCGCCAAAATTAAGGGACATCAGGTCTGGGTCATTCCCCAATCAACGGTATTTCACGTGGGCGGCGGTTCGCTGCCCAATGATTCGCCCGGAAAGCTCTACCTCAACTACCGCAATAACCTGTGGATGCTCTACAAGAACCTGCCCCAAAAGAGGCGGTTTATTACCCTGTTTTCAAGGATGTTGATGGACGGCCTATCGGCTTTTTTCTACCTGATTCAGGCCAAGCCTGCTTTATTCTATGCCGTTTTAAAGGCCCACCTGCATTTTTGGAAAGGACGCAAACAATTCCAGCGCCACACTACAAAGCCTGTAGGTCATATTTGGCATAAAAGTATTGTATGGCACTTTTTTCTCCACAGGAAAAAACGCACCTTTGGGCAATTAACGTTTTTGTAAGATATCTTGCAAGACCTGAGATCAGGCCTCAGCGTTGTTCAAATATTGTGCAATGGCATAAAGCGGATATATCCGGATATTTCCGCAGACGCCAAAATTCTCCATCGAAGCACGGATCCCATACGAATAACCTTTTTCTGCCAAAAACTGAAACAAACTTTGCATTGACCCTTTTGTATTGGCTTTTACTTCAACCGGCACAATCTGTTCTCCCTGCTGCACTACATAATCCACCTCGGCATTGCTGCCCGCTTTTTCACGTTGCCAGTAGTTAAGGGAAAGAGGGAAATGTGCGGGCGAGGCTTTCATGATTTCTATGCCTGCAAAAAGTTCGGCAAAAGCGCCCTTATTAATCTGTTCTAAGCGTTGGGCATAGAGCGAATCGGCCAGATTAAGTTTAAAAAAACGTTGATAAATGCCCGTATCAAAAATCAAATATTTGCGAAATTTTATATTTTGTTCTGCCGCCAAAGGCAAGCCGTTTGCCGCCGTATGCGTTACCGGATAAACGAGCCCTGCCATTTCCAACATGGTAACACACTCTTTAATTTGCATAAAATTAGCAGTATTCGAGACTCTTGAGTAGGTGAACTTTTCGCCTGTTTGCTCAATAATTGCCCCAAAAACTTCCTGCAAAAGGGCTACGTTTGCCCGCTGTTTGTATTTGGCAAAATCATGGTAAAATGTTTGGACAATATCTTCCAAAATTTCTTGACACTCAAATAATGACCCGCTCTCTACGTATGCCGCCACCACTTCGGGCATTCCTCCAATCAGCATAAACTCTATCAACAAACGTTTGCATTTTTGGTGCAAGGCTTCAAAAACCGGCTTTTGAGGCGAACAGGTTTTAAGCTCGTCGGCAACCATCGTGAACCCCATCGCTCTAATAAATTCATCGTAAGAAAAAGGGTACATAAAAAGGGACCTAATACGCCCTACCCCAAAAGAGGGTATTTTTTCGAGGGCAAACTCGAAGAGCGACCCTGCGGCAATTACATGCAATTCGGGCATATCCTCGTAAAAATACCGTAATGCCGAAATGGCCGGAATACAGGACTGAATTTCGTCTATAAAAAGCAGGGTTTTACCGGGGATAATCGGAGTATTCAGTTCAAAAGAAAGTTCTTTTACAATGCGCTGTACCACGCTGTCCGGCTCAAATACAACCTTTAGTTGAGGTTGTTTCTCCAAGTTGATTTCTACAAAATGATCAAAATTTTTGCCCAATTCTCGAACAGCAGAAGATTTTCCAACCTGTCTGGCTCCGCGTACTAAAATGACCTTGCGGTGTGGGGCATTTTTCCACCGCAACAGATCCTCATCTATTTTTCTGTTTAAATATCTCATTATAAGTATAATATTTTTAAACGTTCCGTTTTAATATGATACAAAAATAATAATTTTTTAAGAAATAGGGGGGCTATTTATTAAAAATAAATAAAATTTTAGGCCCACAGGAAAAAACGTATTTTTGAGCAAATCCAGTTTCCCTTACAGTACCTCCAATACCTGCTCCAACCTCATGCCCCGCGAACCTTTAATCAGGATGACGGAATCTGTTAATTGATGCTCAGATAAATAGGCATTCAAGGCTCCCGCATTAGTAAAACAACGGCAGCACAAGTGTTCGCCAGCCGCCAATCCCAACTTGGGTCCCACCAAAAAAATCTGCCCGATTATTCCGCGCTCATGCAGCCGAACCAATCTCCGGATTAAGGTTATATGTTCCTGTTCCGAATCGGCCCCAAGTTCGAGCATATCTCCCAGGATCACCGCCTTATTCTGTAGCGGAAGTTGTTCAAAATTGTCTAAAGCCGCCGCCATGCTGGTGGGATTGGCGTTGTAGGCGTCTACAATCAGGGCATTTTGGGCGGTTTGCATCCATTGCGATCGGTTATTGGAGGGTCTGTACTGTTTGATGGCTGCTGCCGCCAAGAGCGGATCTACTCCAAAACACCTCCCCACAGATAACGCCGCCAATACATTATCTGCATTATACGCGCCAATCAGTTGCGTTTCGATAGTTGGATAGCCCCAAACTTCAAGCCGCAGGAACGGGTGTAGCCCATCTACCGGCCATATCGATGCTTTTTGGTACTTCAATCCATACCAATGTTTCTCTTTTTGTCCGCCTCTTTCATTCGCCATGCCGCACAACAGGGGATTGTCGGCGTTCACAAAGAGTCGTTGGGCCGATTCGTAGAGCGCCCCTTTGGTCTGCATCACCCCCTCTAAAGAGCCAAATCCTTCTAAGTGCGCTTTACCCACATTGGTGATCAATCCGTAATCGGGTTGGGCAATGGCGGCTATTGACGCAATCTCTCCGGGGTGGTTGGCCCCCATTTCCACCACGGCTACCTGGGTGGTTTTATCCATACGCAACAACGTCAGGGGCACGCCAATATGGTTGTTCAGGTTGCCTTCTGTGGCGCACACCTTGTATTTGGTGGATAGTACGGCGGCAATCAACTCTTTGGTAGTGGTTTTGCCATTAGTTCCCGTAAGTGCCACCACAGGAGTCTTTAACGCCTGCCGATGATGCCGCGCCAACTGCTGCAACGCCGCCAACACATCGGACACCAAAATCAACCGCATCCCCTCCTCTGCATGACTCAACCGCTCCTTTTCCTCTGCCGCTCGTCCAAAAGGAGATGTTTCAAAGAGTTCAGGACGGTCTATTACGGCGTAAGCGGCTCCCGATTCCAATGCCTTCTCCGCATAATCATTTCCGTCAAAATTATCCCCTTTGAGGGCAAAAAAGAGATCGCCCGCGCCAATGTTGCGGCTGTCGGTAGAAACCGATGGGTATTTCAAAAACAAGGAATACAAATCTTTCATGGCCGTTAGTTATTATGTACCTGTTGATCCAAATCCTCCGGCGCCCCGTTCCGTCTCGTTTAACTGATCCACCTGTTGCCAGGCTACCCGCTCATGGGCCGCTACTACCATTTGGGCAATGCGTTCTCCCGGATTAAGGGTAAAAGGATGGTCCGATAAATTGACCAAAATCACTTTGATCTCACCGCGGTAATCGGCATCAATGGTGCCCGGGCTATTGACCACGCCTACTCCATGCTTGGCGGCCAAGCCGCTTCGGGGACGAATTTGGGCCTCGTACCCCACCGGCAGTTCAATGAATAGTCCGGTAGGCACCAAACTGCGCTGCAAGGGGTGCAAAATAATCGGATCGGGAATATGGGCGTAGAGGTCCATACCCGCCGCCCCGGGCGTGGCATAATGTGGTAGCGGATAGGGCGAAGTGTTTACAATACGAACGTTCATGAAGTGTTTTGTGAAAAATTAACCCTGCAAATCTAAAACTAAAGTTGTAAATTGCTACCTTTATCGTTCAAAAAAAAAGAATATGAACTCATCTATCCCCTTGGCATTGGTAGCAATAGGACTGTTGGTCTTTTTGGCGCATCTCTTTGCTGCACTCTACAACAAGAAAATGGTGCCCGATGTTTTGTTGCTGATGATCGTTGGGCTAATCATTGGGCCTGCGCTTGGGATAGTGTCGCCCGGCGATTTTGGCTTTTTGGGCCCCGTATTTACCTCCATTACCCTTGTTGTCATTCTCTTTGAAAGCGGAACCACCCTTTCGCTCTCCATGCTCAAATCGTCTTGGAAGAGTACCCTGAGCCTGACTGTTGTGGGTTTTTTGGGGGCGGTACTCATTATTACAGCCATTGCATTTTTGCTGCTTGGTTTTACCTTATCCGGAGCCATCTCGCTGGGCGCCATACTCGGAGGCACCTCTTCCGCTGTGGTTATTCCACTCGTAAAACAACTGAACATAGGCGAAAATTCAAGAACCTCCCTGATACTCGAATCGGCCATCACAGACGTGCTTTGCATTGTGGTAACGCTTGCCTGCGTCCAATCATTTCAAAGCGGCGACGTAAGCGTATCTCCTATCTTTTGGTCGATTACCCTCTCTTTTGTGCTGGCGATCCTCATTGGCGTAACGGCCGCCTTAGTTTGGTCAAGGATTCTGGAGTTGATGCGCCAAATACAAAACTCCATCTTTACCACGCCGGCTTTTGTTTTTGTTGTTTACGGCATTACAGAACTGCTTGGCTTTAACGGAGCCATTGCCGCATTGGCTTTTGGAATTACCCTTGCCAATATCGACCTTTTTCCCGATTTCGTGGTACAAAAGGTGCTGGGCAGCGTGCATAAGTTAAACGACACCGAGATTATATTCCTGCGCGAAATAACCTTTTTGCTCAAGACCTTTTTCTTTGTGTACATTGGTTTGTCTATTGTTTTTGACGACCTCAAGTCGATCCTCATCGGCTTAATCATTACTGGGACACTCTACCTCATCAGGCTTTTTGTGGCAAAGATTGCTTCGCCAAAAGGGGCCAATAGTTTTGACAAAGGGATTATCGCTATCATGACGCCCAAGGGATTGGCCGCCGCCGTACTCGCTACCATTCCTGCACAGGCGGGGATGCCTGACGGCCTTATGATCAAGAACATTACCTATTCAGTGGTATTTTTTTCGATACTCGCCACGTCGGTGTTGATTTTTCTAAACAACAGACAGGGAGGCTTGCGGCGATTCTATAACGCCTTTTTCAAGTAGGTGAATGCTGCCCCTCTCTTTCTACTCTCCAAACCAAAAAGAGATACCCCATTATCAATACGGTATGTACCCCCAATTTTAAGAATAGGGGCATAGCGGGGAGGAGGAGGCTAACGCCCCAAATCATCAATCCGGCCACTATATAAAGTCCAATCCTTCTCCACTGATAGGGTACCGGATAATGTTTTTGCCCCAGCGCTATATTCAACCCCAAAATCACGGTATAACTGAGCAGGTGCGCCCAAGCGGCTGCTGTATAGCCGTAGCGGGGCATAAAGAGGATGTTGACGACAAGGGTGACTACTAATCCGGCGCAGGTGATGTAGAGGGCGTACGATGTCTTTTCCGAAAGTTTGTACCATATCGATATATTAAAACTCATACCCAGCAACAGGTAGGCAAACAACATGATCGGCACTACCGTTATGCCCGCCCGAAAGGAGGGGCCAATGATCAATCCAATAAGGTCTATATAGAGCATTACCCCCAAAAAGATAAGCATGCAAAAAGCGGTGAAGTAATTCAATACTTGGGCATAAAGCGCTCTGTTCTGTTGCTCTTTGGCCTGGGCAAAAAAGAAAGGCTCGGCGGCAAAACGAAACATTTGGATAAAGAGGGTCATAAGCACCGACAACTTGACTCCGGCCTGAAAAATGCCCAAGTCGGATTGCCATACATGGCTTTCGGGGGTAAAAAAGCGGAAGAGTATACGGTCGCTAAAGTCGTTTAATATACCGGGCAATCCGGCCAGCATCAGGGGTAAAGCATAGATCAGCATCGATTTCCAAAGGTGTGGGTTAAAGCGGAAGCTCCCTTTTTTAAAGAGGCGGGGGATAAACAGAAGCAGGGATAAAACACAACTCAAAAAGATGGCAAACAACACATAACTAAAATCTGGAGTCGCCGACACCAAATACCTCATAAAGAAATCGGGATGTTGTTGCAGGTAGGCAGGAAGGGTAAAAAAGAGGAGTATATTAAAGAGTAATTCGCCCGAAATTTTGATGGTTTTAAAGAGCGCAAATTGCAGGGCCTTATGTTCAAACCTCAATCGCGCAAACAAAATGGAGGTAAAATTATCCATGGCCAAAATGGCGCCCATATATACCACACAGTTTCCGTATCCGGCGTAGCCCAATCCACTGGCAATGGGACGGGCAAAGATCAGGCACATACCCAATACAAACAGGGACAGGGTCAATACAGTGGTTAAGGCCGACGAAAAGACATGGTCCGGCCGATCGTGTTTATTGGCAAATCTAAAACAACCCGTCTCAAGGCCCATCGACAAGACTACCTGCAAAATGGCAATGTAAGCCATAAACTCCGTGACCGTTCCGTAATGGGCCGTTGAGAGCATACGGGTATAGAGGGGCACAAAGAAAAAGTTGAGCACCCGAGCCAACACGGTACTGAGTCCGTAAACGGCCGTCTCTCCGGCTAACTGTTTGATGGGGTTGCGGGTCATCGCGACAATGCTTTTCGTTTAAAGATCAAATAACCAATGTTTAACTGGGTATAAAATTGGTTGGTCTCTTTATCGTAAAAATTGGTCGAAAGGCTTACCGGACCCACCGGCGATTGCCATACAAAAGCGGCCGAAGCCATCCAACTGTGGAGGGAAAAGGCTTGGGCATAGGATAAATTACCCGATTCATCCTGTACCGTCTTTTTATAGGGCAAAAAATAGAATCCCGACAGATGCAAGGCAAGGCTCTGATTAAACTTGATCACCGGCATCAATCCGCCGCCTACATAACTCTCTGCCCGATATTGATCCAACATCAGCGTCTTGCTGTGGGGCGTGGGCTGAAAAGCGGGCTGGGCCATCACCGTAGAAATGTAGTCCGACATAAAGGATCCGCCGCCGATGGCAATGTCGGCTAACATGCCCAGCGAAAAATGGTCTGAAATGGCGAGGTACCGCTCGTCGTAGTAGCGGGCCGTAATCATAGACTTTGGTTTATTGTCGGTTCGGGCCACCCTTGTGGAGCGGGAACCGGGGGTAAAAGTCTCCCATCCGGAGACAAAGCGAATATTTATGAGGTGATTGTCGCCATGAGTCGGGTACTGCTTGTAATCCAATGTATTTCGGTTGATCGTCAAAAAGGGAGATACGTACCTTAAGGTAGCCTGATCGGGGATATCGTCGGTGTTAAAATCAGATACGGAAAAGTATCGGTAAAAATTAGCGCCTAAGTCGACCCCAAGCTTCATGATATAACTTCTTCGAAAAGAGAGGGGGATTCCCCCATTGAGCGTAACAAACACCTCGTTTTCCTGCATATTGTTGGGATGAGCGTCGGAATAAAAAAGGTCTTGAGCGCCGCTAAAATAATCAAAACGATGAGCGGTCAAGTTGATTTCGTAAAAGAAGAGGGGACGCACCCCCAAATCCTGGCGCCAATAGAGGTTTACGCCGCTGTAGAGCCGCCCGGCCCAAACATCAAAGGCCATTTTGGCCAAGGTTGCGTCCAAAAACCTGTACTCCATTCCCAAATACACCTGATTAAGCGAAGAAGAAGATATGTTTCCGCCAACGGACAGGCGCAAAGGGGAAGCGTTGGTGGCTTTTATATAGACGTCAAAGAGGGAATCGGGACGCATTTGGGCACGGGGATAAAAAGTGTTGACCTGACCCGCAGCCAATACGCGGTAGTACCCATGCTTTAACTGGTCAAAGTCAAAAGGTTGATTCCGATCCTGCCTAAGGGTGCGGTCAATAAACTGCCGCTGTTTTGGACTGACCGAACCTTGGACCTGTACCTCCCTAAAAACCAAAGGAGGATAACCTGATCTAAAGGCAGCTCGTTTGCGGACAAGAGTGTCCGGATTCATCTGCCTGTCGATTTTATGCTTTAGCTCTGCTATATAAGTCAAGGCCGTTTCGTATCCTTTCTCCACAATTTCATCCACTTTTTGAAAATCAAGCAGGGCATATTTTGTATAATCCGCACTGATTAGCACCCCCCTTTCTTCGGGAATATCGTAGTTGGGTTTATACATGACTAAATTACTTATCTGTCGTACCACGTCGTCTTCGGAAGGTATTTTGGTAACCTCAAGGCAACGCACCCCGATAATAAGGTCGGGATTAAACTCCTGCTCCAGTACGCCAAGGGGAAAATTATCGTAGACCCCTCCGTCAAACATCAATACCGAATCGATCATAATGGGTTTAAAGACTAAGGGAAAGGTCATGGACGCCCTGATTGCGGAGCCCAAATCGCCCGAACGGGCAATATATGGCTTTTTGCGTACCACATCAGAGGAGACACAGCGAAAAGGAACCATCAACCGGTCAAAATCGTAGCCCGAACGGGCGCCGGCTTGTGCAAAGAGCTGCACCACGGCCAGGTCCATTTGATAAGCCGGTACCAAACTGACGGGCAAATTTATTCTAAGTCCTTTATCTTCTGCCTTGTCGCTCCGCCCAAAATTAAAGGTAAACATATCGGGGGTGGGGTCGCGGCGGTAGACGTAGGTGGCGTACCCATGTTCGTCCAAGCCTCGATACCATGAATTAAAATCGTCTGAATGAATAAGTTCAATCATTTCGTCCGGGGTGTAGCCTGCTGCGTACAAACCTGCAATAATGGCACCTATCGAAGTGCCGGCTACATAGTCAATCGGTATATTGTTCTCTTCCAACGCCTTAATCACACCTATATGAGACAATCCTTTGGCACCGCCCCCACCCAAAACAAGGCCTACCGTCTGCCCGCTCAATGTAATGCCAAGTAAAAGAAATCCAAAGAGTAAATAAGCCGCACTCTTGCTCATACCGATTTTTAGAAATTTGTGTATATTTGAACTTTAATTTGACGCCAAATATAGTTAATTCTTTACATTATGAAACTTATCCCCTGCCTTATCATCAGCACGCTGCTTGCTGCATCGTGTGGCAACCAAGCATCCAAAAAAGAAAATGCCCAAATCGATCCGGAGCCTGCCGGCCCACTCTTTGACGTTGCCGACCTGCCCGAAGAGCCCCTTTTTGACCTCGAAACCACCCACGGCACTATGCGCATCAAACTCTATAAAGAGACCCCCGGCCACCGCGACAATTTTGCAAAATTAGTGGCAGACCGCTATTTCGATGGCATTCTCTTTCACCGTGTGGTCAAAGGGTTTATGATCCAAGCCGGAGAAACGGGAGAGGCGCCTACCAAAATCCAATTGGAATACGGCGGTACGAGCGGAGTGAACTATACGATTCCGGCAGAAATTGTGCCCGGACTAACCCATAAACGGGGCGCTCTTGCCGCTGCACGCTCCAACAACCCCGAAAAGGCCTCTTCCGGTTCACAATTCTACATTGTCCATACCGACGATGGCGCCAAACATTTGGATGGGAACTACACCATTTACGGAGAAGTGATCGACGGTTTTGAGGTAATCGACACCATTGCTAATGAACCGACTACAGGCCCAAATAAAGACCGGACGATAGATCCACCCAAAATCATATCCATCAAACCCGTATTCTAG
>WRJW01000214.1 GCA_009778375.1 Bacteroidota bacterium | reverse complement strand
ATTACCATTCTGGAACATGCTTTGGAATATCGTTTGGTTTTGGAGTCGGGAGAAGTAGTGCTCACTCCCGAAGACGTCACTATTGCCTCCGAAGATATGCCCGGCTGGTTGGTGGCGGTAGAGGGCAACTTGACTATTGCCTTGGATATTACCGTGTCGGATGGCCTAAGGCGCGAAGGAACGGCCCGAGAGTTGGTCAACCGGATTCAAAATCTTCGTAAAGAGTACGGTTTTGAGGTAAGCGATAAAATTCGGATAGCTGTTGCCCCCGCCGCCGATGTGTTGGAAGCGTTAGATGAATGTAAGGAGTATGTATGCGCCCAAACTTTAGCCGTCTCCTTAACCGTAACAGAAAATGTTCTCCACGATCGGACGGTAGAATGGGGCGAAGGAACGTTAGGCATCAGCCTGACAAAGGTGTAAGCGGAATCAAAAATAATTATTACCTTTGCATTTTAAAAATTATCGCCATGGAACAGCAAGATATTATGATAGAAGGAGTTCAGGCAAGACTTCGCTACAGCGACGAAGAGCTTCACGAGTTCAAAGAGCTTATTTTAGATAAATTGGAAAAAGCCAAAAAAGACTACGATGCGTTAAAATCATCGGTAACCCATAGCAGCAGTAACGATACCGAAGATACGTCTCCTACCTTTAAGGTTTTGGAAGAGGGCGCCTCTGCGCTTTCCAAGGAGGAATCGGGTCAATTGGCCCTGCGTCAGCAGAAGTTTATCCGTTCTTTGGAAATGGCCCTGATTAGGATCGAGAATAAAACCTACGGAATTTGCCGCGAAACGGGCAAACTGATTCCCAAGGAGCGCCTTAAATTGGTACCTCATGCCACCTTGTGCGTAGAGGCCAAAAACAACAGAGAGTAAGAAACTGTTTATAAGTATGTTTTCTTCGCGCAGATCAAGAACTTTTCTTGTCGGATTTTTGGTAGTGCTGATTCTGTTTCTGGATCAGTTGTTAAAGATTTGGGTAAAAACCCATTTGAGCCTTGGAGAAAGCATCCCTGTATTGGGTTCGTGGTTCCAGTTAAATTTTATCGAAAACAGAGGAATAGCCTTTGGCCTCTTTTTGGGTGGCGATACCGCAAAATTATTGCTCAGCCTCTTCCGGATAGTCTTGGCCGTTTTTCTTGGATTTTACCTACATCGTTTGATTAAAGAGAAGGCTCCGGTGGGCGTTTTGATTGGCATCTCGCTGATTTTGATCGGAGCCGTAGGCAATGTTTTGGACAGCGCCTTTTACGGCTTGCTTTTTAGCGAATCCCTTCCGGGACAGGTAGCTCAATTTTTACCCGAAGGAGGAGGATACGCCCCTTTTCTTCAGGCCAAAGTGGTAGATATGTTATACTTCCCTTTTATAGACACCACCTTGCCATCCTGGGTGCCGATTTGGGGCGGTAAGGAGTTTATTTTTTTCCGGTTCATTTTTAATATTGCCGACAGCGCCATTACCACCGGAATTTTGTATCTGATGATTTTCCAATGGCATTATTTTGGGAAGAAACGATGACACAGACTACGGAGAGGTGGCAGAGTGGTCGATTGCGGCGGTCTTGAAAACCGTTGAAGTGTGAGCTTCCGGGGGTTCGAATCCCTCCCTCTCCGCCCTTACAAAACAAATTCAGTACAAAAACTCGCAAAATGAATGATTTGCGGGTTTTTCTTTTTTCCCAAAACCTCAAAAATCATCAAAAAACTGCAATCCCGAGGGTGCAAATTCGGGGACATATAAGGAGAACGTTCCAGTGCACCCGTATTGACCTCAAAAGTGGTAACCAACAAGTAGTTCAAATAATGAACATCTTGCCGGAAAGTCGTACAAAACATATTTTTGAACCTTTAAAAATTACCACCATGAACAACAATTTTTCGATTCTGTTTCAAGCCAAAAAATCAAGAGCAAACACAAATGGTCATTTCCCCATTTATGCCCGCGTAACCATTAATGGGCAACGTATTGAATTTAGCACACATCGCTACATCCATCCCGAAAAATGGTCGGTTGATGGCAACCGCGCCAAAGGGACCACACCAGACTCCCGAACCCTCAACACCTACTTGGATGCCCTCAAAGCCAAGATATACGATTACCAGCAGCAACTAATACGCGAAAACAAGCCGGTTAATGCCGAGAATATACGCAACAAAATTTTTGGCATAGAGCAACGTCGCCATATGCTTATCCCCATTTTTCAAAAACACAATCAGGAAGTTAAGGCCCTAATCGGGGTAGATTATTCTCCTGCAACCCTCGAACGGTACCAAACATCGCTCAAACATACCATCGAATATATGCAATGGAAATACAAAGTTTCCGATATAGACATCCGAGAGATCGACCACGAATTTGTTACCGGCTACGAGTTTTACCTCAAGACAGTTTGCCGTTGTTCCCAGAACACATCAGTAAAATACATCCGCAACTTTGGTAAAATCATTCGCATTTGTCTTTGCAACGGTTGGATAGAGCGAAACCCGTTTATCAACTACAAAGGCAGAATTAAAGAAGTAGAACGGGTGTATTTAAATCAGGAAGAGGTTTATAACCTCCTGAACAGACATTTTGCCATACCGCGCATTGATCAGGTCAAAGATATTTTTGTTTTCTGCTGCTACACTGGTCTTGCGTATTCAGATGTTCGCAAACTTTCTAAAAGTCATATAGGCTTGGGTATAGATGGAGGTCGTTGGATCTTTATTCACCGCACCAAGACCGACACCCGCGCCAGTATTCCGATCCTACCTGTTGCCGCCTCCATTCTCGAAAAGTACAGAGATCACCCACAAGCCCAAAACCGCGGCACCCTTTTACCGGTACTCAGCAACCAAAAAATGAATGCCTACTTAAAGGAAATTGCCGACCTCTGCGGCATTCAAAAAGAACTCACGTTCCATGCTGCCCGACATACCTTTGCCACCACCATAACCTTAGCCAATAATGTGCCCATAGAAAGTGTGTCAAAAATGCTAGGTCATAAAGACTTAAAAATAACCCAACACTACGCCAAAATCCTTGACAAAAAAGTGGGTGAAGATATGCGCCAGTTGCGTGAGCGGCTTACAGCCGCCACGCAACCGAAGGAACCGGTACAACAAGAACGAAAAGCCGCCAAAGTAGTAGGTTTCTAAGACTATTGACTGGGTGCAATAATAACATAATAACTTTAAGGTAGCATATATTCAATCTGTTTCGACTGTACAACAAACTCCCACAGTACACGTCCTGGCAACTCCCATTTTTTAATTACATCCAAGACTTCTGACGGCTCTGCCCGCACAATCACCAATTGTCCTTTTGAAACCTTTACACTAATGTATGATCCAATTGGAAAACCTGCCTCCTCCAACCATACGCCACACAAAGCAATATTTGGAACGGTTACGAAGCTGCGGCAATTGTCTCTTGGCTGGTTGAGGTGGCGTACTTTGTAGTACCTTTCCATGTTGCCTGTCTCGTCTCTCCCGATTTTTTGGCCTCCTATCCCAGGAAGATCCGGCCCGTATTCTTCTTCTGTTTTGTTTCTCTTTCTGCTCATATCTATAATGTTTAAGTTTTGCACGGCACAAAGATAGGCAACAGTTATTTTGAAATTTGGCAAAACGTCAAATTCTATTTTTAAAATTTTTTTGGCAAAGTTTTTCATTATTTTTGTAAAGTATGCTTGTCGTATTAAAAAGTATTCTTATATTTGCGCCCATAATACAAACAACCACCAAAAACATTAGCCCGTTATGAAATTCTCCATCCTCCCCAACTCTTTCAAAAAAATCGGCATTGCCCTTTTTTTCGTTGCCATTGCTGCCATCTTAGGCCTCAGCATCTACGCCAACTGGGACATCGTTCGCCAGTTGGACATTAGCGAAACCCAATACTTCGATTTAGACGCCTTTTCCGCCGGAACAGCTATCGGTACTGCCTTTGGCAACAGTTTCAAAGGCTACAATGATCAACTTTTGTCGTTCAAACTTTGCTCCTTTCTCCTCCTTCTCGGCATTGCCTGTTACATGCTGGCGAAAGAAAAAGTCGAAGATGAGTTGATGGATGCCCTCCGGTGGGAATCCATCCGACTGTCGATACTAATTTGTCTTGGCATTACATTCCTCTACACCCTAATCGGCTGGATCATCCCCGGCAGGACATTACTTTTTGTCCTGTTTTTCTGCTATTTAATTACATTTCAAGTGAAGAAGTCTAACATCATTAAAACATAACATCATGAAACTTACAATTTTACCAAACTGGTGCAAATGGCTGTCGCTGTTTCTGTTTGTTGCCTATTTCGCAGTTAGTTTTCCTGCTTTTAAGCAAGGATTTATAGAAGAATGGAGTAAACCCGATGGGCTCCATCCCGGAACCGCTCACGAAAATGTTCTAATCCAATATTCAGAAGAACACAAAGCCAGTAACACTATAGACCTGTTTTCCGGCCTGCTCTTCTTCTCTTCCATCCTCGTCTACCTGCTATCCAAAGATAAACACGACGACGAGTACATAGACGCCATAAGAGCCAAAGCCTTTTCTCTGGCCCTGATGCTGATTACCGTTGTTATCCTGCTGGTATCTATTTTTGGCAAAGACCTTGAATGTATTGATGTTCTGATCATTCAGTTTTTGTCTTACATCATCATTTTCAAGGCATTGAAAATTCGTGCAGAAATATTCGCCACCGATGAACCTACAACCTTATAACCGCCCATGAAAAACCTGATCAAAGTAGAGCGCGCCCGATACGATTTGTCGCAACAACAGTTAGCAGACCTCCTGGGGGTCAGTCGCCAATCCATATACGCTATAGAGGGGCGCAAATATGTTCCCTCTACCATTCTGGCGCTACGCATTGCCCAACTCTTTAACCTCACAGTGGAAGACATCTTCAAATTGGAAGACTCCGAAACATGCACACCTTTACCCATGACCTAAGCCAACGACTGTACACCCAACTACACGATCTGTCCAAGCAGGAACTCGGCGCCATCCAGAAGGCCAAGGCATCCGCAAAATGCGTTTCTCAGGGACTTATACAGTTGCGTGCCTACATTCTCCAAAATCCATTTCGGGACGAATTGGAAGAGATAGACTTTTTCAAAACCACCAAGCCCAACATCCTCAGCAAATATATCTACCACCGAAAAGTCTACCACATAGAATCGAGGCGGCCAACAGGCGGCCGCCCTATTCATCAAACCTACCTGAAAGCAGAAATAGAGAACCTGACACGTTTCCAAACACTCCATCCCGAATTTCACCAATACTACCGCACAGGAGAAGCTTACTTGGATAACGTCTACTTTCTGCGGCATGGCGAAATACCCGCCATCTGCGACGACGATATGGCCTCCGATATGGATCCCCAGTTTTCCACCGGATACGACTATATGGTGGCAAAGATTATTGCCTACGAACAGTTAACCGATTACCTCTACCGACAGTTAGATGCCTTGGACATCCTCACTCCGACGGTACAGCCTGATGCTTCGGATGCTTTCAAATGGACAGAATCCAAAGCCGCATTAGTCGAACTTATCTACGCCCTTTATGCCATGAAAGCCATCGGAAGCGGAAATTGCGACATAAGCCGGTTGGCCGGTTTCTTTGAACAAACCTTTAAAATAACCCTGTCCGACACCTACCGGACCTACTTGGACATAAAAGCCCGTTCCAAGCCCACTAAATTTATTGATGCCCTCAAAACAGCGCTTCTACGGAAGATTGAAGACGAGGACGACTAAAAATCCCAAGTTGGTATACATGGGGTAAAATCGAACCAAAAATCCCCAAAATGTATGATTGCCTCAAAAAGGTGGGTAAAAAAAGCGCACAAACCCCAAAATTTGCCAAAAAAAACTTTTTTCCAAGTTGGGATAACTTGTGAAAATGAACAAAACAGCGGTCGGAACTTTGCAGAAATTTTAAACCGTTTCGACCATGCCAGCACAAATCTTAACCACAGACGACCTGTACGAGTTCAAACTTGAACTTTTAAACGAGCTTCGCGCCCTCTTTGGTGCGCACCATCAAAGCCAAAGCAAAAAGTGGCTCAAATCCTCCGAAGTCCGGCGCCTCCTCAACATCTCCCCGGGCACCCTCCAAATGTTGAGGGTAAACGAAACTTTGCCCTATTCCAAAATCGGCGGGACCTTCTTTTACGATGTCCACGCGATTGAAGCAGTATTGGCAAAAGGGATCCACCCAAACAAGGGCCGTTCTCAAAAGGATGCCCAATGAACCTCATCCGTCATCTTGGCGCATTTATCCGGCAGGTAGCCCAAGACGACCGCCTTTATCCCTCGCATATTAGTTTGTACATGGCCATATTCGTACAGTGGGAAGATGAACAGGCAGGGGAGCAGCGCCCCATATCCGTAACACGTCAGCAACTCATGACCACCGGTAAAATCCACTCCAAAGCCACTTACCACAAGTGCATCCGGGAGCTTCACGACTTCGGGTATATTGATTATCGTCCCTCGTACACACGCAGCCACATAACACTGTTAGATACCTGTTCAATAAATGAACAGGTGATAGATAAGGGTAGTTCAATAGATGAACACCTCCAAGCGGTCAGTAGTTCAATAAATGAACATCCTGACTGTGGTAGCAGTTCAATAAATGAACATCTCAGGGCAGGTAGTAGTTCAATAGATGAACCACCTACAACCGTTCAAAACAACAACGTATTAAATATAAATAGCATGAAATCAATCTACAACCCTATAGATCAGCCTCCGCTCTTTGCAAAATCAGGTGTTCAAAAAATGAACATCTCCAAGCAAAAATCAAAAAAGTCCACATATATAGATAATATATATAATAATCTTAATGATATAGATATAAAGAAAAAAAAGAAATCTAGTAAAGAAAAAAAAGAAACCACGCCGCCCGACCTCCAACAAGTCATCGGCTTCTTCATCGACAAAAATATGCCCCTTGTTGAGGCCGAAAAGTTTTTCAACCACTACCAGGCCAACGGTTGGAAAGTGGGCAAAAACCCGATGAAAAACTGGCAGGCATCCGCCCGAAACTGGATCCTCAACATCGGCCAGTTTGCCAACATCCGAAAAACACTCTTTCCCTCTCCGGGAAAACTCCAAGCAACCACCCAAAAAGATTTCTCCGAACCCCTTTAGCCCCCAAACTTCAATTCTCAGTTTTAATTTTCAACCCTCAAATATCAATGCCATGGACTACACCACCCATCTAACCCAATTAGAGCAAAAAGGGCAGGAACTGTACGGCCCTCATTTCCGCCTGTACCCTTCAGACCGCCCGCTGCTTCAAAAACTTTTTGCTTTCTTCCTGCGAGATCAGGAAGAGGCCGACAGATTGCACATCGACTTATATAAGGGCATACTCCTCACCGGCCCCATCGGCACCGGCAAAACCTCCCTAATAACCCTCATGCGTTATTTTCAAACCCCGCAGCCGCGTTTCGCCGTCAAATCGTGCCGCGAAGTAACCTTTGAGTTTATCAAAGACGGCTATCAGGTAATCCAAAAATACAGTTCTCAATCCTTTGCTCCCACCTATCCCATCCCCCACGATCCAAGAAAACCGATTGCCTACTGCTTCGACGACTTGGGAACGGAGAGCGCCATCAAACACTACGGCAACGAAACAAACGTCATGGGCGAAATTCTTCTCTCCAGATACGACCACTTCATAACCAACAGAATGATTACCCACGTTACCACAAATCTATCCGCCGGCGAACTCGAAACCCTCTACGGAAACCGCCTACGCTCCCGAATGCGCGAGATGTTCAACTTGGTGGCGTTTGATAAAGAAGGGAGTGATAAGCGCAAGTAACAATGGGGTACTATTTGGTAAAGGATTATTTTGCTGACTACCGAGATATTGTTGCAAGTTTGCATTTTAAAATAACCATATTACAGTCTTCGCATAATTCGTGCAAGGCAGGGAATCTCTCTGCAATATTGGTTTTATTCATCAATTCCGGCTCCGCAGTGAAATAAATATACACATCGTCCATATATTGTAAACTGCCGTTCATAAAGTCTCCTTCTGGCAAATAATACCATCTCCAAGTGGATGTAGCTTTTTCCAATAGACCATACATACAGCGGGCCCATCCTAATTCCCAATTATTTATAGAAGCCTGAATAATGGCATATTTCTGATTTTCAAAGAACAGGTTTTTAAGCGCAATTGTGTGAGACATAAGAAATGCAATGGATTCGCCGTAATCTTTGCAGTCATAAAATGCTGCTGGAATATTGTATGTGCCAAAATCAAATGTATAGGCAATGTTTATTTTACCATCCTTGAGTCGGTATATCTCGCCTCCATAAGAAGGACTTAAATTTAGCGTATTGCCAAAAGGGCTGAAGGGATTTGCATCAAGATTTACTACGTTGTAGGAAGTAAGACAGGAGTCTATCACATGATTACGTTCATCCGTGATATATAACTGATAAGCCATACCGCTTCCATTGCCAAAATAATGATAATTGAAGCCATTCGATCTGCCAAAATTGGCCGTACCAAAGAGATACTCTATATTTCCCAAAAAACGGCCTTGTGGAGAATAGGTGTACAAAGCCCCCGGCTGTGCTGAATATACACAAATATCGCCATTTTCTTCGATGATCATATCTGAAAGGTTGATGTATTCTCCCGGGCCACGCCCTATCTCGCCTACGCTGTTCAGATACGTTCCAGTGACATCATACAAATGTATTTTATTATTGTGTGGGTCTGCTATGTAATAGATGTCATTTTTTACCACCATCTTGGCCACCTTTCCAAGCAAAGGCGCATCCTTTCCGTCTAAGGTCAGGATTTCTACATGATCAAAAAGAGGCGTAGACAATAACTCTACTCCTGTAGAAGCAGTGTATTGTACTACAACGGCCTCCCTATCTTTTGCGCAAGATAAGAGACATAAAAATAAAATAATAGACAGTTTTCTCATAATATTGTAATATTGATTTATTAGATTTGCGAATTTTAAGTATCATGCTAAAGATGGCAGATACTATGGGGGGGAGGTGTCAGTCTGTGTTTGTGATTATATTACAAATGGTGTTTCTACGCAGTAAACTCTCCAATCTTGAAGGTGGTGGGCACAAGAACCTATTTACGCAACCCCTGCAGGGTACATTTCGCCGTATGCGCAACCATGCCCCCTCGTTCCACATAAGACCATATAACATTTTTTCCATATTGTCATGGATGGTTCCAATGGGAGGCTCATTTTGATCGTCGTATATTAACCCGTTTGCATAGATCATTAGTTTTCCAAAAAAAATTTTATTCAATATCTGATTTGCAAATACATCTTTCATTCCCAATTCTGATTGCCATATTTCATCCTCATTCAAAAAACATCGTTCAATAATGAAATCCATATTATGTCCGTTGAAAAGAACATGGTATTCGTAATTTGAAATCTTATATCGATTCACCAAATGTTCAAAGTTTTTTAAAGAATCTTCCGAGGTAAGCGCAAAGGCCCAAATTAGGCGGTTATTAAATTCATGCAGTTCGTCTAGTAGTAAACAGATATCTTCCAACCAAATGTCCAAAGGTTCGACCAAAATTTTCAAAAGAATATTTGAATCGTCTCTCAAAAGAAGCTGTGTAGTACATTTATTAACAAATTTGAAATGAGAATGAAAAATTTTAACTGGCGCTATATCATCTAGTACATCTATAACCTTACTGAAATCAGTATGCCTAAATATATCCCCACCTATAATGTTGATTTTGCGAATATTTGTTAAACTTAGCTTAAACACAATCGCTTTGATTGCTTCCAATGGTAGTTCATCTTTTAATTTCGAACAATGGTTGATTTGTTTATGAAATAAATCACACGATGAGCATGATAAAGAGCATTCACCTGTTATTTGCATAGTTACACTTTGCAGATTATCCAGCATATTTCCGTCATAGAGTTCAATTTTTTTTTCTTTTAACCTCTTAATTTCTTGTGGAAAAACATAATGAGGCGGGATTGTAATAGGTTTGCCATCATTTTTCTCGAACGGGAGTATATGCCCCATCCTATTGCCTACAATTTTTTCAACAAATTCTTTGAATTCCTCACATTTTGTGTCTGCGTCAGAGAATAGGACAGAAAAAAAATTGGATGGTTCAATTAAAGCATCTATTAAATTATCAATAGAACTATGTCTTGCCTGCAGCATTTTTTCATAATTATATGAATTATATAATAATATACGGTCATTATCTTTCCAAATAAAAACAGAAGGTTCAATACAAAGCCAATATTTTTTCATAATATTTTCATCAATCAATTGAATTAATAATTTTTTTAAAGATTTCCGGAGTTCGTCGTAGTATTTCCAATGCCCGTTGAATATATTTATCTTTTTGTGAATTTGGCACATAATCAGGACATATGTTTTTCTTGGCTAAATAATTTATATCATAAAAACAATTTGTGCAAGACATAGTGCGTATGCAAGTTTCACACAGTTTCTGATATTTATTAAATATTTCGTTATAAAAATCAACGATTTTTTGAAAATCAATATCAATTTCTCCATTTATTACATACCCTAAAGGACTTACACAACCAACTTTTTCACATGGAAGGATTAGACCACCAACAGTAAGAAAAACTCTATCAGAAAAGGGCAGGCAAGTCGCTGTTGGCAATTTAATGGTGACGTTATCAAATTCCTGAAAAAAGTCTGGATACCTTAGAATGAAATGTGGTGTATAAGTCTTTATATAAAAGTCTAAATAGCTTGTGTCTAAATTTTTTAAAGAAAATTTCACACATTCTTCTTTTCGTGTTTTCCAAGAAATCTCTAAATCTTCATCTATCCCTCTATACATGGCGTAAATATCTGATTTCAACGACAAACGAGATTTTGACATCTCCAAGAGTAGTGGCTCTTTATTAAACATTTCCTTAAAAAAAGCATATACATCTATCAAATTACTTCGGCTGTTTAATACAGACTGGAAAGATACCTTTCTATCAAAAAAATCGGGATATCTTTCCTTTATGTTTATCAAAATATGATAAAGTGTATCAAAACTTTCTGTCCCACTTTTGTCGACACGAAATGAATTCGATATTTTGTCACCATCTAAACTTACTGCAATTGTATAGTTATGGTGTACAAAATATTCAATATATCTATCCAACAGCATACCGTTCGTAGTTATGCTATAGTAAACCAAAAAATCAGCAGGCTTATTTCTCTCTATATATTGATGCACATTATCTATCAATTCAAAATTTAACAATGGTTCTCCTCCGTAGAAACTGAGCATAAAAAACCGTTTTAACCCAATAGTTCCTGAATGCCACAATGAAATATAATAATCAAGCAACGGCTTAACGGTATGCCAATCCATGTGTTTCTTTTTTTTATGAGAATCTGTTTTTACATAATTTTTCCCTTGACCACAATATAAACAAGATAGATTGCAAATTTCAGATGTTTCTATTACTAAATGGTTTACACGCTTAAAATATTTCTCAATTAATTCTTTTTTTATTTGTATATTCGGCATTTTTTTATATTTAAATTAATAATAAGGATGTTTAAAAACCAAAAACATGACTAATAGTATTCCAATATTTTTATGTCGGTTGATTATTTAAACATCCTTATTATATAACAACTTAACAAAGTTTAGTATCAAATTGTGGTTGATTTATCCATTTGCAGAGGAGGCTTTAGACATTGCCGCTACAGGGGCATCATTCCATCCAGACCCTCCTCCACAATTTTGGCAACCGTAATAGCATGGATGAATTCCTGCATCACAGTCTTGATCATTTTCGTCACCGCCTTTTATTTTCGACATATACTCTTTTTCCAATTTAGAAATTTTAGATTGATTATTTTTAGAAAAACTCATAATTGTAAATATTTATTGTTTCGCCTACTCTATCACAGCTTTCGGCAATCGCTGTTTTCTCCACTAACGCAGGAGAACATTTTATTGGTTTCAATGTTTGATTTCACGAAAACCGAAATGTCTACGGTTTGTCCAATGCAAATATTTTTTACCTTTGCGTCAGCTTTTGTGCTATATTCATACAAACATCAGAATTATAAACAGGAGATATCCTGTGTCTTCGGCGCCGGTGTGCAGGGTTAGGTAATTAGGATTTGAAAGCTCTTTACTTACCTTCCCCTGCGGGGCGCCTTTGTTGTCGCACTCTGCCAACAGACGCACACGATGGCAGAGGCTAATTAAGCCAAGTTTGTTTTACAAAGCCAATGCTGGCTATGCCTCCAAGATAATAAAATTTTCACGAGAAGTATCTCTCGGTCCGAATTTGCCTTAATAGTAGACAGCAGTATCCAACAACGAACACACCGCACAGAAACACAGAATACCTGTGATATCTGAAAACTAACCAGAGCGATATGGGTGAGGAGTCGCCTCATAGTTCCAAATTATAACTGGCTGCAAGTTTACAAAACAAATATGTATCCTCCAAATTATTCTTTATTTTTACCCAAAACAAATTACTGCGCCATACCATCGTTATGTATAATATGCAAATAATAAGACATTTGCAGTTTTTCATCGTACTGATTTTCTCTGTACCGTTCCCCATTGTACAGCCTTGCAAACTCCGCCCAATCGTGGTCGCGGAGCAGGGTATCCAATCCGTTGTTTTGGATGAACTGTATAAACGCCTGAAACTGCTTGTCCTGACTTTGCTGCATAGCCGATACGTACTCAAAAACGGTATCATATCCGCAATATTGATGATTGAACCCCATTATTTGGAACATCCCCCAAGAAGCCGATTTTAGGGCGGACTCAAAATGTATCAGACAGGCACGGATGAGGCGCGGGTACTCTTTGGTACCGCCCTTGTAACTCGATTTGTCCCATTCCGGGAAAAGAATATCGGAGTTTTCGGGCTGGTGTATTTCCGGAGTAATTCCCGCTTTTTTCAGTTGGCCCCAAAAGATATGTCCCTCAAAAAGGATTTCGGGGCGACCATCGGGCAGGAACCCGCTTCGCCCTGCCGACTCAACCTGATGCACGGCGCGGATGGCAGCCACATCTATGTTGAGGGTTTGGGCTCCCTGCTCAAAGTCGATGCTTGGCTGGCTCTGTTGTAAGGCGTCCCAAGTCTTGGGCCCCACAATGCCATCCACTACCAACCCTGCATCCTGTTGGAAACGGCAGACCGCTTCATGTGTTTTTTTGCCAAATTTTCCATCAACGGCAACGGTATAGCCCTTTTCGTTCAAAGCTTCTTGCAGTTGGGTAACATCCTTTCCTGTGTTACCCTGTTGTAATGTTCTCATAATGATTTCTATTTTAAGGTTTAAATCTTAGTTGGCGCTTTTGTGGTTACTCCTGTTTTCCCTTTTCTCTTTTGGTATGCCGGCCGTCCTTCGTCCGTCCGGCATGAAAAACAACGCAGGTAAAAAGGTATTCCTCCCTCATTCGCTTAGTCGGTCAAACATACTTGCAAAGGTATATAAACGGCGGTAAAAATCTCCACGCCTCCGCTTCGCTGTGGGTAGTATTTTTCCCTCCGCCTTTGCAAGTATCGCCGCTATGCCCATTGCTGCGCTCCAACCCACTACGCTCGCTGCGCTCGCTCCGTTAGGTGCTCGCAACGGGCATTGCGCCTTGTTTGTCCCTCCAAGCGCTCATTCGGTCGTCATGCGCGGCTACTCCTGCCCCCTGTTACCCCAATAAGGTTTTTAATCAAGCCATTTACTCTTTCTCAAGCCATCGTGTTCAAAGGGGGCAGCCGCCGCTCTGTGTTTGTGCTCGCCTGCGGGTCGCTCGGGCTATCGGGCTGTCACGGTTTTTGCAGTTTTTGGTTACGCTGCTTTTATTGCATTGTTTTTTTAATGGTGTCGGTCGTATTCATTCCACTTCGCTCGCTGCACTCTCTCCGTTCCATTCACACCACCACGCCTTTGTCTATTTGCAAGAGTATCGGCCTGAGTGTGTTCATCCCGTTCCGCTTCGCTCGCTGCACTCGCTCCGCTCCACTCTTACAATGAACACACTCCGGCCTCCACACTTGCTTTTTTCTCAATACTTATTGTGGTTGGGCAAAAACCGCGCCAGCCCTGCGTGTGCCACGTTGCCGGCCGCCGCCCTTGCTCCCGCTCCGCTTCGCGGCGGGCTTTTCCGCGTCCGGCACCCTCGCTCCGCTCGCAGGCGGCTCGCGCTTCACTCCGCAGAAAAAAAATCCCTCCGCTATCGCTTCGCTGATTTTTTCCCTGCTCCGTTCCGGCTCAAGGCTGCTTTACCTGCGTTGTTTTTGTTGTTTGTCTGCGCTTCGCGCAGTTGGTTTCAGGGCTACCGCCCTGGCGCCTGTGGCGCCATTGTCGAACTGTTGCAGTTTGTTTCAGTTTCTCTTTTATTCGCCATCTTTCAGGTTTGTCTTCTCAACGCATAGACAAAGGTACCGGCAGGGGCCGGAACTGCACCCTGCGGGTTTGCCCTCACGGGTGGACAAAAGACTACGGCATAAAGCCAACACACAGCCTCACGCCTGATTTATTCCGTTTCCTTTTGTCCATTCCGTCCCCTGCCATAGGAAAGATGTCTAAGCGTTTCTAAGGCGGGGATGCCGTTGTACCCATACTTCCATAAAAAAAGGCCCCCTTTCGAGGGCCCGACTGCAGAAAAAGTACCACCAAAAACGCAGTCCGTTTGTTTGTTCCAACCTGTTTTGTCGGTTAGTTTTTGTTTCTCCCCTTGCGGTTCAGGTTGCAGAGCTTCCGCATGGTTGCCGATACTACAAAACTAATCACCGCCCCGATGGCCGCACATATAGCCGTCTTTACCACGTCTGCTGTCCCGATGGTGCCAAACACCGACAACAGGGTACCGCCGATCGTGCCCGCATACATGGAGGGGATGGCTTCAGGCAGTCTCATTTTTCTTCCGTTTTGTGTTGCGCGCACTTTGCGGTTTCTTCCTCTTTCGTGCACTGACCATTTGAGTCTGCTCAATAGCGCTCGGCTTTGCGTCGGTTGAGGTGTCTACGGTAGCTTGACTTACAGCAGTCAGTACGCCTCCGGCAAGAGCAATGTATCCGGCTGCCGCCGCTATTCCTGCCGGTATCGCAACAGGCGCCGCCAGGAGGGTGCCCCCAACAGCGGCAATGGCTAACCCGACCGTGCGCACAACCTTAAAGAATTTGGGTGTTGGGGCCTGCATCCGTTCAATCAGGTTCATCTCCTCGACTTCTACCGTTTGATCTTCTTTCTTTTTCATAACATAAATTGTTTGTTAATTTGTAAATACGTACAGTTACAACACTTCTACAATGTTCATTACATTGTACGCGCCGTTCTTCAATGAGTAATCCGCCCCGTTTACCTCCTGCACAAATTCAATGCACAGGATCAAAAACTTGATTCCGGTAATGGCTGGGAGGGAGGCAGGTACCAAATCCACGGTGTCCACGTCCGGGACAATTTCCATGCGAACAGGCGAAGAAATGGCTAAGGCGGCATTGCCGGTAGCAAAATCAATCACGGCATACCCGCCTTTAAAGATGAGATGAGTAGCGCCCTGCGGGATACTTACATCGTTCAGGGGGCTCAATTCGTCAATAATGATCTCCCCATCCGCAGCAGCTAACCGGAGCGGAGCATGGAGTACAGCGCCCAGTGGAGCCTTTACGTTAAAATTGAAGCCCTTTAACAGTTGCTTCCCCTCCGGTGTCGCTAAACCTGTTGCCACATTCCTTTCGCCCCGGGCGCTCGTCGTGTCCAAGTTCTTAATCTTGGCCATCGTCTTAGTCAGTCTGGACGTTACCCTGCTGTCCGATGTGTTCATGCTCAGGGTGCGGAGGGTATCCCGCAGCAGCTTCCCGGCCTGTGCCGAGTTCCCAAACTCTGCCCCGTTTTCCCGAGTCCGGACAAATGCCGGGTCGGTGGCAATTCGGGAGGCTTCAACGCCCCCTTTTTCCCTTGCCAAATAACCGTCAATACTCTTGTAAAAAGTAATGTCGCCCATGGTACCTTTTAGTTTGATTAAGCCTCTTTGTCGTGCCATATCATAAAAGTTTAAAAGTTCGGGGCAAAAGTAGAGGCATAGATAACCGCCAACAAGTCAGCGTGTCAAAAATTGACCCAGTAGGCAAATTCGTCTAACATGACAAGGAAAACAGACCGGAACAATAAGGGCAACAGTAGGATTATTCCGCTAAATAGCAGTACCTTTGTATTCGGATTGAAAACCATGCCCACTATGGAAGTCAAACGAATATGCATCTACGCAAAGGATATTGAACGGATCACCGGCAAAAGCAACCGCTACGGCTACCGTCTTTTAGACAGAATCCGCACCCATTACAATAAAGAGGAAAAACAGTTGGTCAGCATAGACGAGTTCTGCCGCTATACCGGCCTCAACCCCGAACACGTAAAACCGTTCTTCAACAACTGAACCGGCGTCGCTATTGCCCACATCAAAGGTATGGCAAAGGCGTATCAAAGGTATGGATAGTGTATGAAAACTTGCATTTCAGTGTATCCATCTCTTTTTTCGTAGTGATTCTAAATATCCGTGATTTCAAAATGGGGTGAAAAATCTTTATTGGACTAATGTGTTCCATTTTCAACGGTGTGATGTATCTTTGTGTTCAAAAAATCTCTATGGATAATCTATTGACTTCAATTTCTTTTTCCGTTCATTCCAATAAAGGAGTGTATGCTTTGTTACTTGGATCAGGTCTATCTCAACCATCAGGGATCCCCACCGGTTGGGATGTCCTTATGGATTTGATTAGAAAATTAGCCATATTGAATAGTGAAACAGAGGTATCTGATCCTGTGACTTGGTTTTCTGAAAAGAATGGGTCTCCCCCGAATTATTCAACGCTATTAGCCGAATTGGTTAACACTCAGGCAGAGAGAGTAACGCTTATGCGCCCTTATTTCGAACCGACTGATGATGAGAGAGAAAGAGGATTAAAACAGCCAACTCTTGCCCATCAATATATTGCACGTTTAACAAAGAAGGGGTTTTTCAAAGTCATACTGACAACGAATTTTGACAGACTTTTGGAGAAAGCATTTGAAAATGAGGGTGTCATTCCTCAGGTAATTCGCAACGAGGATGATATTGACGGTGCCATTCCCTATATTCATGCAAATTGTACGATAATAAAGGTTAATGGTGATTATCTCGATTGTCAGTTTCGTAATACACCTGACGAACTTGCTGGGTATGGAGTCAGATGGAACGAATTGTTACAACAAATCTTCGAAGATTTCGGAATAATAACCTGTGGGTGGTCAGCGAAATGGGATAAGGGACTTGTTGATTTAATAAGACGGTCAAAAAATAGGAGGTATGCAAATTATTTTACAGACAAGAACCCGTCTAGTGAACTGCAAGAGTTAAACGAATTTAGGAAAGGTAGTATAGTAAAAATAAAGGATGCAAACACCTTTTTTTCTGAATTACATGAATCTATCGAAGCATTAGATATGTTTTCTGCTAATCATACATTGACCAAGGATATTGCCATTGCAAGGGTAAAAAAATATATTGCGAAGTCTGAGTATAGAATATCTTTGCATGATTTTTTTGATGAAGAAACCAAAAAGGCATCATCAATGATCAAACAAAAAGGAAATTATGATTTCTGCGTTGATAAAGAAAAGTTTAATGAATATTGGATATGGCATCTAAAATCAATAGAACTATTAGTATCAATGTGTAAAACAGCAGTTCAATGGTCTTCTATAGATAATGAAAAAATCGTCATTGAACCATGCCGTGTCCTTGCCTATCCTCCAAACATTACAGGAAGGTATGTTGTTGATTCAGTTAAATTACATTATTTGAGCTCTCTAGTAATATTCTATGTTATAGGTATTTCAGCAATAAGATATGAGAAATATCATCTTCTCAATGCTTTATTTCAATTGCAGGTTATAGAGATTGATAGTGAACCTACAAATCAGATTCCCATAATCGATTTGCTGAATGCTTCATTAATAGAAAAAGATACTTTTAACGATCTGCTCGGGAGCCGCTATTATACACCACTTAGTACTTTTCTGAATAAATCTTTACGAGAATTTTTATTAGATTTGTTTGACGGTATTGGAGGTTATAACGAAGCATTTGATATTTTTGAGTATCTTTCTGCATTGAATTATTCAGATATTTTAAATATCACTGATTGGGCACCTTTTGGAGAATTTGTATGGCGGCGTTCGGCAAACTATCGGATGGAGAATAATGGATATGTGAATTTTTTTAAAAAAGGAGGAGATATGCAAGATGATTGGCCTCTTTTGAAGGATGGCCGTATGTTTGGTGGTTCGTATAGTCATTATTTGAAAGTTATGTCCAATGTGGAGGAGTTTCTCAAAAAACTTCATTTTTGATAATATTTTGACCCCATCGCTTTTTTTTCGTTTTTCTTAGTACCTTTGCCATACGATTTGCCGCCTTTTGGTTTCCTTTTCGAGGGTGCAAATTCGGGTACAACAGGATTTTTGCAAGTTTAACGCGCTGAATGGTAAAAGATTATAGAGCAGGTTCAAGTGCCTCCCTCTCCGCCAAACAAAAAATCAACGCTCGCAAAGCGAGCAAAAGTTAAAGAAGAAATCCGAACAAAAACTTGTTTTTGTTCGGATTTCGCTTAGACTCGGCGTGAAACGCCGTTGATTTTTTGTTTGAAGCGCGCCTCCTGTGGATCGCGAGCGGTTCACCGCGAGCAATCCCTTGCTTTCCACCGGTGAACTCGAGACCACCTACGGCAACCGCCTCCGCTCCCGAATGCGCGAAATGTTTAACTTGGTGGCGTTTGATAAAATCGCCACAGATAAACGCATATAAAAGCAACACCCATGGATATACTAAAAACGGGCAAAATCTGTGATAACGTTTTAATTTTTAAATACTTGAATTTTACAATTGAGTGAAGAAAAGCAAAATTATTGATGAAATTTTTATCTTTGATGCAGCATTTTCGCTGGTTTGTGCATCTAAATAAATAAACGAAAGTATTTACTATCTGAAATTGATTTCTAACACCAAAAAAAATGGAAAAACATTTATTTACATTACTGTGTTTATACCTTTTGAACCTTTTACTACTATTTTTTGGAGGTAAAACAAGAATGAAAAAAATTTGTTTAAGTGCAATTATATTTCTTTGGCTCCCATTACCTTTAAAAGCACAAAATGAAGATTGGGGTAAGCATCGCATATTTTTTACTCCAACAAGGCTGCTAAATCCTATTTATCCGGGATTAGAGTTTGGATATGAATATCGCTATAGTCATTTTTCTTCGCAATGTTCAGTGGCTTATCTTTTTAATTTCGGAGATGGAGTGTATAAATCTCTTACAGGATATCATATCAAATTTGAAGAAAAATATTTTATAAAAAAAAAGCCCTCAACCCGAAGAGTTAAGTTTTACTTGTCAGCAGAAACCTCCTATAATTATGTTAAAGCAAATCAATGTCAGTATTTTTTACCACTGGAAGCTGAACTCATAACTGATTGGAATGAAAAATATCAATATGCGTATTTAGAAAATTTTGATTTAA
>WRJW01000213.1 GCA_009778375.1 Bacteroidota bacterium | reverse complement strand
TGCGCCGATGGTACTGCTATACCAGGTGGGAGAGTAGGTAGCTGCCAAATCATAGACCCTTCATCAGCAATGATGGAGGGTTTTTTATTGTTATTTTGTGTAGCTTTGCGGTAAAATATACCCTATGAAAATATTGTTTGCTCTTTTGTCCGTTCCCCTGTTGCTGCTGTCGGCATGCACGCCTGTGCAAAACCCCCGCATTATTATAGAAACCGATAGGGGAAATATCGAGGCGGAACTGTTTCTTAAAGAAGCGCCGATTACGGCTGCCAATTTTCTGCACCATATAGATGCAGGTACATTTAAAGAGCATGAAACCTTTTTTTACCGCGTGGTGCGTTTGGATAACCAACCCCGCAGCGCCACCAAAATCGAAGTCATTCAGGGCGGTTTGTATGACGACGAAATCGTGGACACGATAACTCCGATTGAGCACGAAACAACCCAAACTACTGGCATCAAACACACCGACGGGGTACTTTCCATGGCGCGCAATCAGCCCGGAACAGCTTCTACCGAATTTTTTATCTGTATCGGCGATCAGCCCGGTTTGGATTATGGCGGATCAAGAAATTCAGATGGACAAGGCTTTGCTGCATTTGGCAGAGTGGTTAAAGGCATGGAAGTGGTTAGACAAATACAACAGTTGCCCGATTCGAGTCAGTATTTGCTGCAACCTGTGCACGTCCGCTCCATCAAACGTTTATACTAATCAATTATATTATTCAGCTATGAAAAAAACAATGATTTTTTTATCACTGGCCTTGTGTAGCGCCCAATTATGCGCGCAATCACTACAGGATCGCTTTCGCAAGCATATAGAATTTTTGGCCGGAGACGAGATGCAAGGGCGTGCGGCGGGTACCCGCTATGATACGCTTGCCGTGGAGTATATCCGCTCCGAATTGGCAACCATTGACGGTTTGACCCTTTTAGGAGAAGATGGAATACAAGTTGTACCTTACAGGGCGCGTATTGCCCGTGGAGATACTACCCGAATAGACAAGACAACTTTTAACGTGGTGGGCCTGATAGAAGCGGGAGATCCCCAATACCGCAACAGAACGCTTATTATGGGGGCCCATTATGACCATCTTGGCGTAAGGATGGTAGATAGTGTGATGCAAGTATTTAATGGTGCTGACGATAATGCTTCGGGTACCGCTTTTATTATAGAAGCTGCTCGGGATTTGGCTAATCAGCGAGCAAGCCTAAGGGCAAATGTATTGATCATCCTCTTTGGTGGCGAAGAGGCGGGTGAGATTGGATCCAGGTATTATGCCAACAATCCCCTGATGCCTTTGGAAAAAGTAAAGGCCATGTTGAACTTTGACATGGTGGGTCGGATGATAAGAAATGGTATAACAGTCAGGGGGCTGGGGTCAGCCAAAGAAGCCTTGGAGCTCTACGGCGGTTTTAAAAATCCGGATAGGATTGATTTGATTTATGAGATGAGGGGTAACGGCCCTACGGATTATTCAAGTTTTTACAGCAAAGGTATCCCTGCCTTTTCCTATTCTACCAGACAGCACGATGATTATCACCGGCCTACCGATACCATGGACAAAGTTAACTACGAAGGTATGGAAATCCTCCGCAACTATGCGTGGCAGATGGTAGCCATTTTGGCTTTCTCGGAGCGAGAAGTCACCTTTAAAGACGTAATGGATTAATACATTGATAATTAATACTTATCGTTGCTCAAGCTTTTTATACTTTATCAACATAATCACAGGATTATCTTTTTCATCTAATGTTGCCGTAATTTCTTGCAATTTCCCTTTCAATTGCCCCTTTTCGTAAGCCTCAATAAGATAGTCAGCTCCTAACGATTGACAAGCTGCAATTTCGTCATTTACAGGGCCTGAGTTTATAGAAACTTCTTTTTCGTTTGAAAAATCGTTGTTGTAAACTGCATATCTATACAGGGCTTTTGCCTGCATGTCATACATCAAAGCAGTCTGTGGAAAAGGAAGCAAATTATCGTTATAAATTTTCCCGACCTTTTCCGATACTGTCATAAAATAATAGTGCTCTGTGATTAAATCCGGATAAAGAAATAGTTCCGGATTCATAGACTGGATAGACGGAGTTCTTGCTACAAAGGGAACTAAGATGATCTCTTCCAAACTGTAGTCAGGCAGACATCTATAGATGGTATCAGATGGAGGTTGTGCAAGTATCCATTGGCCGTGGTAAGGCAACATCGATTGAAAAGGAACAAGTGCTGTATAGATCATTGCTCCCTCTTGAATGGATATCATCGTTGATATTTTCTCTTTACAAGGGAGTTGTATTTTTTTTATAACGCTCCCATCCTGTTTGGAGATAACTACATGACAAAATGGTCTTTCTTCAAGATAGTTTCCCGTAGCATCATAGCAAATCAAATGATACCGGTCGTAGTTATATATAGAATAATAATGGAGGAGCTCATCATCACTATTGTATTTCAAACTCCGTTTGAATATGCCGTTTAAGTCATACACAAGGATTTTACTCAGTGAATAGTCATGGACAAATATTTCGTTGTTATCTTCATCCAAAATAATAGAATGAGCACGCGTATATTCTTCCGGACCTCGGCCCATTCGGTTTATCTTTCTCAAGCCTTTACCCGTTCTGTCAAAGATGAAAATAGTTCCATCTCTGTTTTGGTTTGTAACCAATATGATTGTCTTACCAATATCCGCTACCAAGCCCTGCGTAAGAAACTCGTCTGTAGTTTCCAATGCTATGTATTCCACATCCATAAAATCCTGAAGGATAAGTTTTTTCTCCGGATAACTTTTCGCAACATTCACTATTACGAAATCATCGGTTGATTGTTTTCTTCCGCATCCTGCCATTATTGCCAACAGGGTGATTACTAAAAATTGATATTCTTTTCTCATGCCAAGTTGGTCCCGTCAGGTCGAACAAACGTTAATTAATCACGCATCCCGGCCCCAGTGCCTCCTGCGGGGTGATAAACCGCATATTTCCATCGGGTTGCTTGGCCATTAAAATCATGCCTTTGGACTCGATGCCGCGGATGACCCGTGGCGCCAAGTTAGCTAAGATACAAATCTCCCGGCCGATCATCTGTTCCGGCGCGTAGTATTGGGCAATACCCGATACAATGGTGCGGACGTCGATCCCCGTATTGATGGTTAATTGGAGGAGCTTGTCGGTTTTGGGTACCCGTTCTGCTGCTAACACTATCGCGGTACGGATGTCCATTTTGCTAAAATCGTCGTAACTGCATTCGGGTTTTTGGGGTTCGCAGGGGGGAGGAGCGGGGGGTGGAGTCTCTTCAGTTGCATTATTTTGACGCGTGGCTTCGAGTTTGGAAAGCTGAGCAAGAATCACTTCGTCTTCTATCTTGTCAAAAAGCAATTCCGGCTGATTAATGGTGTGCCCTGCTGCCAAGAGGTTGGACCGGCCCATAGCATCCCATAATTGAGGCTTGATATTGAGGATGTTCCGCAGTTTTGCTGTGGTAAAGGGGAGAAAGGGGTCAAAGGCAATAGCCAATAGGGCGCAGATTTGCAAGGAGATATTAAGGATGGTAGCCACCCGTTCCATATCGGTTTTGGCCCACTTCCAAGGCTCCGAATCGGTAAGGTATTTGTTTCCCAATCGTGCCAAGTTCATACACTCTTTGAGCGCTTCGCGAAAACGGTATTGCTCTATGCTCTCTTCGATACGGACTTTGAGCAGGGGCAGTTCGGCCAACACCTCTTTGTCCATGGCTAAAAGAGGGAAGTTTGGAGTTTCCAAAGCGGGCACTTTTCCCTCAAAATATTTATGGGTCAACACTACGGCGCGGTTTACAAAATTACCCAAAATGGCCACCAACTCGCTGTTGTTGCGGGTCTGAAAATCTTTCCAGCTAAAATCGTTGTCTTTGGTTTCGGGGGCATTGGCGCAAAGGACATACCGCAACACGTCTTCTTTTCCGGGCAACTCTGCAAGGTATTCGTGCAGCCATACTGCCCAGTTGCGGGAGGTAGAAATCTTGTTACCCTCCAAGTTTAAAAACTCATTGGCCGGCACATTTTCGGGGAGTATGTAGTCGCCGTGCGCCTTGAGCATCGCCGGAAAGACAATGCAATGGAACACAATATTATCCTTGCCAATAAAATGGACCATTTTGGTATCCTGATCTTTCCACCACATTTCCCAATCGTGGGGACGAATTTCGATGGTGTTGGAGATGTATCCGATGGGGGCGTCAAACCAAACGTACAGCACCTTGCCCTCGACTCCGGCAATCGGAACGGGAACCCCCCAATTCAAATCCCGACTTACGGCCCGAGGCTGCAACCCCCCGTCCAACCACGACTTGCATTGTCCGTATACATTGACTTTCCACTCTTTATGCTGCTCCAATATCCACTCCCTTAGCCAGGGTTCGTATTGATCCAAGGGGAGGTACCAGTGTTTGGTCATCCGCATCTGGGGTTTGCTGCCGCTGATGGCAGATCGGGGGTCAATCAATTCGGTAGGACTCAGGGTACTGCCACATTTTTCGCACTGATCTCCATAAGCGTCCGGATTGCCGCATTTAGGGCAGCCGCCAATGATGTAACGGTCGGCCAAAAACTGTTTGGCTTCGGGGTCGTAATATTGTTCCGTTTCACGCTCTATAAATTTTCCCTCTTCGTAGAGTTTTTTAAAGAAATCGGAGGCGGTTTTGTGGTGTATGGCCGACGTGGTGCGGGAATAGACGTCAAAACTGATGCCCAAACCTTTAAACGACTCCTTAATCAGGGTATGGTATGTATCGACCACATCCTGAGGGGTAATACCCGCCTCCCGTGCCTTGATGGTTATGGGCACCCCATGTTCGTCGGAGCCTCCAATAAAGAGCACCTCTCTGCCTTGAAGTCTAAGGTATCGAACATAAATGTCGGCAGGTACATATACGCCGGCTAAGTGTCCAATGTGCAGGGGGCCGTTGGCGTAGGGAAGGGCCGAGGTAATCAGGTAGCGTTTAAACGATTTTTCCATATCTGTTCAAAATTTTGAGTTGCAAAAGTAGGAAAAAATCTGAAAGCCTCAAATAACCTCTCCGCCCCACAACCTCTCCAAAAATTCCCTCCAAGGAAGAATAAGTATATCCCCCACAAGGCGCGGCCGGGGGTCGTTGCTGATTAGAATCGCCTTTTTTACCGTGTATTCATCGGCAAAGGCTTTTAATCCCCGCAAATGTCTGTCGGAAGCCTGCTCGGTGGCTTTTACTTCAATAGCCACTTCGTGGTCGCCCAATACAAAATCAACCTCTAATTGAGAAGCCGTGCGCCAATAATAGACGGGGTATTCGTTTTGAGTATAACGGCTATGCGCGTAAATTTCCTGATAAATAAAGTGTTCAAACGCTTTACCAAACAATTCTGTTCCCGGCTTTAAAACTCCCCTCCCCAACAAATTATTGGCAATACCCACGTCAAACAGGTAAAATTTTGGGGCAGTGATTACCCGTCGTTTTGGTCGTTTTTGAAAAGAGGGTAGATACCTCCCGATCAGCGTATCTTCCATGATTTGAAAATACTCCTTTACCGTGGTAGCGCTTACCCCGCAATCGGCGGCGATGTTTGTATAATGGACCATTTCGCCGTTGGTAAGGGCGGCCGCTTCGAGAAAGCGGGCAAAAGTTCCGGCGCTCCTCAAACGCGCTTCGGCAACAATCTCGTCTCGTAAATAGTTCCCAATATAGGCCGAGATCATTCTTTGCGCATTAGCTGCGTCGTAATGGCGTGGCAAAAGTCCGTTATTAATGGCCCGTATGAGTTCAAAATCGGGAATTTCGGCGCTGACAAGAGGGAAGAGTTCATACCTCAATGCCCTCCCTCCCAGCAGATTTGCTCCCGACCGAATGATCTTACGCGGAGTAGAGCCACTTAGGATAAACCGTACGCCATGGTTGCTTATGAGCCAATGAATCTCGTTGAGCAAATCGGGTATTAATTGTATTTCGTCTATAATTACAGGAGTTGTGTGTAGATTGGCCAAAACGGTTTCGCGAAGAATATCCGGTTTTGTACTCAGTCGCTTGTATTCGTTTGAGATCAACAAATCAAACCACAGCGCATCTGGAAAAAGTTTTTTTAAAAGGGTACTTTTCCCCGTTTGCCGTGCGCCCCATAAAAAAAGACTTTCCTGCTCGGAACCTAAGAATAATTGTTTTCTACTGTACATGATAATTCAAAGTTTATGCGTGAAAATACATGATAATTCAAAGTTTGACCTATGCTGCCGCAAAAGTATAAAAAAATTTTATATCGAATAATTTGCACCATTCGTTTTTTCTTCTTTCCTTTGTGGCATATTTGTATATGCCACTATGTATCTATGCCACTAAACTAATTATATATGATTGACATTCAACATTTAACATTTCACTACGGCAAGCGCCCCGCGCTGTTTGACGACTTTTCGCTGAGTATAGAGCAGGGAAAAATCGTGGGATTGCTTGGGAAAAACGGAGCGGGAAAAACCACTTTGCTTCGCTTGATGGCGGGACTGTTGAAGCCACAACAGGGATGGTTACGTGTAAACGGCTACCAACCGTTTACACGTAACCCCAATTTCTTGGAAGATGTGTACATGATTCCGGAAACCTTCTCTTTACCCTCAATGTCCATTGCGGGCTACCTCAAAGCGATCACTCCGCTTTACCGCTCTTTTGACAGGGAAAAATTGGAAACTGTTTTTGAATCGTTTGAACTCAAAACCGGCGACCACCTGCATCGATTGTCCCACGGTCAGCAAAAAAAGTTTCTCATTGCCTTTGCCTTGGCCAGCAACTGCAAACTCCTCCTGTTGGATGAACCTACCAACGGATTGGACATACCCTCTAAAAGCCTCTTTCGCAAGGTAATGGTGGGTTCGATTTCGGACGAACAGTTGGTATTGATCTCTACCCATCAGGTAAAGGATGTGGATTCCATTATGGACGAAGTGGCGGTGATCGATCACGGAAAGATGATCTTTAGGGATCATTGCGCCGGAATAGGTCAAAAGTATGAATTTGAAACGGTTTTAGATCTTTCGCACTGTTCCGATGCGGTTTATTGGGAGTCTTCTCCGATGGGTTACCGCGTGGTTCGTCCCTCTAAGGGAGAAAAAGAGACAGGCATTGATTGGGAACTCCTCTTTAATGCGATTATTAACCATAAAATGGATGCAAAATGAATACCCCTTTACACCGTTCTTATCATACGAAGCGCTGGCTTGGCTTATTAAATTCCGATTTACGCCTGAATAGCAAGCGTTATCTCATTATCCTGCTTGGAGCCTTTGTGGTGGGTTATTTGGCGCTGTTGATGTCTATGCGCAGCATAACGCATTATGAATCAAGTGGTTATATTACTGTTTTCATGTTTGGATTAATAGGTTTGGGATTTTTTGCCGGAAGCGCTTTTCAGCCATTCAACCATCAAACCACCACCGCTGATTATCTGTTGTTGCCGGCTTCGTCCTTTGAGAAATTATTGGCCCAAATCTTGATTTATGTAGTGTTGGGAAGTTTGTGCTATCTGCTGATTTTTTGGATAGATGCGCATTTAGCCCGTTGGACTGCCTTAGCCATTGCTGCCGCCCAATCCAAAGAGGTGGTTATTGACCTCTTTAGGTATGCTATGTTGTGGAAAGATATGGCACTCCCTTTGATAATTTGGATGGTTGTTATTGCCATTGGATTCTATTTGTTTGCCTTACGTCTGTTTTTTAAACGCTACGCCTTTGTAAAGAGCGTATTGGTACTCTTTTGTACATTTGGATTGTGGTATTGTTTCATGGTTGGGCTTTCGCATCTGTTTTTTTCGGAAACTGAAGGTTTTATGATTCATATACCGGACTACAAAACGGGCAATGGGTTGTATCTTGTCGAGATTTATGTTTTTGTTATGGCTTGTTGCGTATGGTTGACAGCCTTTCCTTTAGCCTATTATAAATTAAAGGAGAAGACGCTATGAGTGTAGATTTTAAATCCGCCAAAGGCATTTTTTTGCAAATTGCAGAAAATATATGCCACCAAATATTGGAGGGACGATTAAAGATCGGCAACAAGATTCCATCGGTGCGTGAATTAGCAGCCGAATTTGAAGTGAACCGCAACACGGTATTGCGTACCTACGCCTTGTTGGATGAATCGGGCGTATTTGAAAACAGACGGGGCATCGGATTTTTTGTATCGGAAAAGGCCGTTGAGATCATCCGAAAAAGGGAAAAAGAGGCTTTTTTTAGGGACGACCTACCGGAGTTTATCCAAAAGATTCGCGTACTGCAGTTAAACGAGACCGATTTAGCGCCATTAATCACCATCATCAAAAATAATCAACTCTATGAAAATAAGTAATTATATTATTGCAGCCTTTTTTGTGGCTGTCGCCGGAGGTACTTTGGGGATGTTCATAAATGCCAAACACCATGAGCATGAAAGCGACAACCGTTTTACAACCACAGAGTATGCGCTTCCCGATTTTTGGGTTATCATGGCTCAAGATAGCGTCAGTTTTTCGATTGACGGTGCGGGAGGGAACCACTGGACGGTTTACCACGAAAAAGAAGCGCCTGTAAATAGCGAATGGTATCAAGTGCAGGGAGACACTCTTTTTGTTGCATCCCATACGGAATTCCATCCGGTTTTGCATATAGAGGAAATATCAGAGATTTCCATTTTGGTAACCGAAAAATCACACATTGATATACGTAATATTAAGGCAGACAGGGTGATGATAGCGTCTGACCATGGCTTTGTGACTCTACGGGACAATAATCAGATAAAGTCTTTGGAAGCGACATTGTTCCATGAATCATCGTTACGGTCATACAGCAGAAACCACCAAAAAGTGACGGTAGAAAAGGACAGCAGCAGCAGGTATTCGTTGTATTAGTTTTACAGCGTCAATCGTTTGAGTTCGTGGGAGAAGGTATTGCGGATGCGGAGCAGGATGCGGATTTGTTCCATGAGGGTAGCGATTTGCGCCTGATCCTTAGCTGCTTGGGCTTTTTCCAATTGAGCGCAGAGGGATTGATAAGCTTCGCCGGTAATTTTTGACTTATAAACCAATACCGCTTTGGGAACGCTTCTCGAAAGTTGCTGCTCCTCCGGTTCCATGGCGTCGCGGTAGTGTTTGATGGTGATGGGGTGACGTTCGTCCAAGAGTTCGAGGGCCACCTCGGCCACAGCAATATCGGGGTGATTGATAAAGTATTTTTGGTGTTCGAGGTCGGGAGATTGCAGGTCAGACTCTTCCGGCACCGGCGGTTGGACAATCCGGCTGTATTCGTCAAAAATATTTTTGTAGAGGAGGTTTTGAAATTCGAGTTCGTCGTTGCGGAGTTCGGCGGTAATGTATTGAGCAACTGTAATGTCAGCGTCTCTGTGCTCGGGGTCGTTTCGGGTAAAGAGCATACGTTGGCCAAACTTGAGGAGGTAATAGATGAGTTCTTTTTCGGCGGTGGCGCAATAGGTTTGGGTAATAAAGGAGGGAACGGGAGTAAGAGCGGCCTGCGGGTGTTGTTCGATTTCGGGCAAGACTTCTCGATGGTAATTCCCAAAAATGCGTTTGCGGCGCTGGGCGGCTACCTCCTGTACCAATATTCCCTCTTCTATCCCCAAACGACGGGCGCTCTCCTCCATATAGACCGACCGCGTAATGGCGTCGGGAATTACCGAAATACTGTGTACAATGTCGTTAATGAGTTGGGCGCGTCGCAGAGGATCTCGGGCACCCTCTTTAATCAACAGATTGGTTTTAAAGCTAATGAAGTCTTGTTCCGATTGATTCAAAAAATCGAGCAACTCTTTTGGGGAATGGCTATGGGCAAAAGAGTCGGGATCTTCGCCTTGGGGAAAAAGGATAACTTTTACCTGTAAACCCTCTTCGAGCAACATGTCAATCCCCCTCAGGGAGGCTTTAATGCCCGCCTCGTCTCCATCGTAAAGGACGGTAACTTGCGGCGCAAAGCGTTTGATAAAGCGGATCTGATCGGTAGTCAGGGCGGTGCCGCTCGAAGCCACTACGTTTTCTATCCCCGACTGGAACAGAGAGAGTACATCGGTGTATCCTTCGACCAAATAACATTTTTGGCTTCGGGTAATGGACTGTTTGGCAAAGAAGAGTCCGTAGAGGGAGCGGCTTTTGCTGTAAATGTCGCTTTCGGGAGAATTGAGGTATTTGGAGAGGGCTTTGTCGGAGCGCAGGGTACGTCCCCCAAAGGCAATCACCCGACCGCTCAGGGAGTGGATGGGAAAAAGGACGCGGTCGTAAAAGCGGTCGATAAGGCGTTCGGGTTGTTCGGGGGTGGCTTCCTTCAGGATGGAGAGACCGGTGGCGACCAAAATATCCTGTGGATGTCCGGCGGCTAAGGCGGCTTTAGAAAAGGCGTCTCGCGTGTCGGGGGCAAAACCCAACTGAAAACTTCGAATGATGGCGTCTGTAAATCCCCGTTCCCTAAAATAACTCAATCCTACGGCTTTGCCCATGGGTGTGTTCCAAAGGGCGTCGTTATAGTACTTTTGGGCAAAGGCAGATGCGCTCATCATGGCTTCGTGCCTGAGGCGATTGGCCTGAGCTTCGGGGTTGTCTTCTTCCTCTTCAACGGTAATCCCGTATTTTTTACCCAAATATTTAAGGGCTTCTATATAACTAAGCTGTTCGTGCTCCATTACAAAACCCACCACGTTTCCGGCTTTGCCGCAGCCAAAACATTTGTAGATTCCTTTGGCGGGAGAAACGGAGAAAGAAGGGGTCTTTTCGTTGTGAAAAGGACAACAGGCCATATAGTTGGCTCCGCGCCGTTTGAGGGTGACAAACTCGCCCACCACCTCTACAATCTGGGCGGTGTCCACAATACGGGAGATGACGGAGCGGTCGATCATGTAGGATTAAAATGATTTGAAACCGACTGCCTTGCGGACTTCTTTCAGGGTGGCTTGGGCGCTGGCGCGCGCTTCTGCGGTGCCTTTCTCGATTACATACCGGAGGTAGGCGCCGTCGTGGGTTATGGTTTGAATGCGCTCACGGATGGGATTGATTTGTTTGCAGATATCGTCGGCCAATTGTTTTTTAAGGTCTCCGTAGCGGATGGTACAATCGTTGTATTTATCTGTAAAATAGGTAACTGTATCGGGAGTGGATACCACTTTTAGGAGGGTAAAGATATTTTGAATCGATTCGGGCATGATGCTGTTTGGCACAGTGGGGCCGCTGTCGGAGACGGCACGCATCACTTTTTTTCGGATGGTATCTTCGTCGTCTATCAAAAAGATGCCGTTGCCCTCGCTTTTGCCCATCTTGCCGCTGCCGTCCAAACCCGGAATTTTGAGCAGGTCGCTGCCGAAATTAAAGGCTTGTGGTTCTATAAACACTTGAGTTTCATATAGATTGTTGAATCTGCGGGCAAAAAGTCGGGCCATCTCCAAATGCTGTTCCTGATCTTTGCCCACGGGGACTTTATGGGCGCGGTGGATCAAAATATCGGCGGCCATCAATACCGGATAGGTGAGGAGGCCGGCGTTTACGTTTTCTTCGTGTCCACGGATTTTGTCTTTAAACGAAGTGGTGCGCTCCAACTCTCCCTTGTAGGCGATCATATTGAGCAGAACGTAGAGTTCCGATATTTCGGGCACGTTGCTTTGTACAAAAAGAGTCACTTTTTCGGGGTCCAATCCGGCCGCTAAGTATTCGGCTAAAATGGCTTTTACGCCGGCGTGAAAATCCTGAGATTTTGGATGGGTGGTCAAAGCGTGCAGGTCGGCAATAAAAAAGAAGCATTTGTATTGATCCTGCATCTTTACAAAGTTGCGCAGGGCTCCGTAGTAGTTGCCCAAATGTAGATGACCGGTAGAGCGGATGCCGCTGAGCACGATTTCCATAATAGTGTGTTGCTTAAATAATGGTGCAAAGGTAAGGAAACAATGATTATATTTGCAATAATGATGATACAGATTTTCCCGGGCGCCTTGCAGGGCGCGGTCGCCGTGCCTCCCTCCAAAAGTTTTTCTATCAGGGCTTTGGTCGCGGATTATTTGGCCGGAGGGGGGAGTGTGCTGCAGGGTCTTTCCGATTGCGAAGATGTATTGTCCACACAGCTTGCTTTGAAACAGTTGAGTATGGGAAAGCCGGTGGATTGCGGCGAATCGGCGCTGGCGCTTCACCTGTTGGCTCCTGTGGCCGCGCTAAGGTCGTGTACCGTTTGTTTTGGGGCGCGAGGGAGTTTAAGCAACCGTCCACTGCACGCTTTGGTAGAGGCTTTAGCGCGTTTTGGCGCAATAGCCACTCCGCCGGAACGAGGTTTTCCCTTTGAGGTCAGCGGGCCCTTGCGTGCGGGAAAAGGGGTATTGGAGGGTCGATGGGGTTCTCAGGCGATCAGCGGATTATTGATGGCATTGCCTTTATTGGAAGGGGATTCGGAACTCTGTATCCTTGATCCGGTAAGCCTTCCCTATATTGAATTAACCTTAGCGGTGATGCTTTGCTTTGGCGTATATGCAGAGGCAGTACCCAATCCGCGGGGAGCATCATTTCGGTATCTGATTCCGGGCGGACAAACGTATCGCCCAACGGAAGTAACCATTCCCGGCGATTGGAGCGGGGCGGCAGCCCTTATGGCCGCCTCCGCGGTAAGTAGCGCTACTTTTCAGGGGCATGGATGTACGATTAAGGGATTGGGCTCACCTCATGCTGAGGCGCCGGATTGTATTGTGGTAAAAGTATTGCAGTCTGCGGGCGTTGTATGTACGCACGTGGGAGCTGATTGGAACATAAACGTTCCCCGAGGTTTGACTCCTTTTGTTTTTGATTTGATGCATGCCCCCGATTTAGCGCCTCCTCTTGCGGCGTTGGCGGCCTATATCCCCGGCGTTTCCCTGTTAAAAAATGCCTATCGTCTGCAATCCAAGGAGAGTAACAGGGGAGCGGTATTGCAGCAGATTTTAAAACAATGGGGGGTTAAAACAACATTAGAAGGAGGTGAATTGGCGGTATACGGAGGTGGAAAGGTTGCATTGCCCCAAGGAGCGGTCATAGAGAGCCGAAACGACCACCGCATAGCCATGGCCGCAGCGATTGGTGCCGTAGGCGCCCAAAGCCCCATACTCCTCTCCGGCGCCTCCTGCGTGGCCAAGAGCTATCCCCGTTTTTGGGAAGATTTAGCCTCCTTGGGCCTGCGCATCCAAAAAATCGCATAGCTTTGCTTTATGAAGAGTTTTGGCCGTTGCTTTTGCGTTAGCCTTTTTGGAACCTCCCACGCACCCTTTTTGGGCGTGGAAATTAAAGGGTGTCCAGTTGGCCTTGCGGTAGACGAAAGGATATTTGCCGTAGATATAGCCCGTAGAAAGGCGGGTGCTCTGGGCACCACCAATCGGATTGAACCGGATGTTCCGCATATCGCGCATGGTTGCGTAAACGGTTATTCTACAGGTGAAACTATTCGGATAATATTTGAAAACAAAAATATCCGACCGGATGAGTACACGCACTTTAAGACCCATCCCCGCCCCGGCCATGCCGATTGGGCGGCCCGGCAAAAGTACGGAGAGGCCTGCGACTTGAGCGGAGGGGGCATTTTTTCGGGTCGGATGACCTTGCCGTTGGTGGCCGCAGGCGTAGTAGCCAAATGTTTGTTGCAGCAAAAATATCCCCATATCAACATATCGGCTCGATTAGTGGAAGCGGGAGGAAGCAAAGATATTGCAACGGCTGTGCAGGCTGCTCGAGAGGCCGGAGATTCCATAGGCGGGGTGCTGGAGTGTCGGGCTACGGGATTGCCCGTCGGGCTGGGCGAGCCATTTTTCGACTCCTTGGAGTCGTGTATCAGCCACTTAGTTTTTTCTATTCCTGGGATCAAAGGGATTGAATTTGGGGAGGGATTTGCTGCGGCCCGAATGCGGGGATCTGAACATAATGATTGCTACATAGATAAACAGGGTCGTACAGCCTCCAACCATGCCGGAGGGATTAACGGAGGTATCAGCAACGGAAACGAGTTGGTTTTTCGGGTTGCCGCCAAACCCACGCCCAGCATTGCCCTGCCCCAGCAAACCTTTGACCTTGCCGCTAACAAAATGGCGCCCCTTGTGATCAAAGGACGCCACGATGTTTGTTTTGCCTTGAGGTTACCGGTAGTGGTAGAGGCGGTAACGGCCATTGTGTTGGCCGATTTTGCCTGTTACAACTTTACGGATACCGCTCCGGAGTAATAGATCCCGTTAAATAAAAACTTAAAGGTGCCGTGGGGTTGGGCGCGGAAGGTAATTTCGTTCCCAAACAGGAATACATTTCCTTTACCAACTTTGGCTTCGGCCATGACCGTTCCGCCGTTGAGGTAGTGTTGCCCCCAGGCCCAGCCGCTCCGCAACGGTTCTGCGTTGGGGAACCAGGCAACGGGGTACAGGCCCTTTTGTCCCGCCTCCGGTTTAAGGCGAAAAACGGGATTGTTGCCAAACATGATGTCCAAATCCTCAGGAAGACCATAAGCTATGGGAGTCGTATTGTTTACCTTTACCCGCAACACGGAGCCGGGAATGTAAAATTTTTCCGCATTAAAAGGTCTTTCGGTTCCATCTCCTTGAATTTCGGAGAGTGCATTGGCAATGGGCAAACCGAGCCAGCGCCCGAATTCGGTAGAAGATCCGATGGCTAATACCGTACCTCCGTCTTCGACAAATTTGCGGAGTTGAGGGGCAGTTTTGTCAAGCGTAATGCTTCCAAGTCGGTCTCTGTATTCGGCAGGGATGTTGTCGTAGGTGCGCGTTTGGCCCGACCCTCCCGCTCTGGCGGGAAATGCGCCCGGAGGCAGGATAATTACATCGTATTTAGCATGCAGATTACCGGCATCAAGCATTTGCGGATAAACCACTTCGAACGATGAAAATGGGAATTGCTGCTCCAATATCCAGCGAATCCACCCCGAAGGCATGGAGCCTCCGTACTGATCACAAAGGGCTACCTTTACCGGACGCAGTTTCCATGCGTTGCCGGTAGGTTTGGACGAAATTCCGGTAAAATTCAATCCGAGTTCGTTGGCTAATTTTTGAACCAGTACGGCAGTCGATCCCTTGGCCCGAATATAGATGGTGCCCGTTGGCCACGTTTTTGCGCCTGCCGTAAGGGGCGCCTGCAACCAGTATACCTCTTCGCCTGCTGCCAACAGGCGGGTGGTAGCTACAAAGGCGTCGTTTACCTGATGGCTCAACAGATAACCTGCCGGAGCAGAAGCGCCCGAAATTTTACCGGCAGGAATTTTGGCCAAGCCTTCCATCTTTTCAAAAGGTCCGTCAAACTCATCCAAAATGGAGTCGAATTGCACGCCCATTTGAAAGGCAAGGGTATATCCGGCTACGTCGTAGGGCGGTATGGGAGGTCCTCCCGGGTATTGAAAATCATTGGGATGGTCTTGAGGTTCAATCATATCGCGCAAGTGCGGGCGAAAAGCCTGAGCCGCTTTTACTATATAGGATCCTGCAGGATAACTCTTTCCGGCTACGGTAAAATCTTGGGTAGCACGGTGTATATCCACGCCCGTTTTTTGGAGTGCATGGATAAACCGGGTCGCAGTGATAAAATCTTCCTGATTGGCCGGGAAGATGTAGCCACGCGGATCGCGGTTTTCGGGCGTAAAGAGCTGATCGTATAATTCAACGGGTACATTTTGGGCGCGCCCGCCTCCAAAGGCGTTTCCGGCCGGAGCGCTGTCGGGATTCTCTTTTCTGTATTTATCGATGTTGGCATTCAGTCTGTCGATCCATTTAGGCGTCAGCGTCCAGTAATCCTGACTACCGCGTTCGATGGAGTTTTTGCCGGCGCGGTAAATGCGGTAGAGAAAAACCTCTTTTTCACGTGCGGCCAGATCAAGGATGGCGCGGTTGGCAGATATGACATACTCAAGACTTTGGTATTGATGCCATACCTGATGGGGGCCTATAGGAAGGGGATTGTTGCCGTATGGGAGCAATTTATTGGCAACAAGCGGGATGGTGATCGGGGTCGGATTTCCGACTATTTCGTGCAGGATGCCGATTTGGTTGTGGAATCCGACCGTGGTACGTACCCCTCCGTTAAACCAGGTGGAATAGGAAGCCTCTTCGCGTTTTACGGCGCCTCCTTTGCCTTCTGCCAGGAACCGAAGGTGTACCGCTGTACCTACCAAATCAATGCCGATAGGAACGAGTGGATCGTAGTTGTAATTGAACGGATCGCGGAAAGGGGCAATAAAGAGGACGGTTCCCGAAGGTCCGGTTTGGTGCTGGTTATACATAATCTGGGGAATCCACTCTATAAACATCTGCCTGTTGATGATTTCTGTTTCTACCTGACTGGCTAAATAGGAGTCGCGGTTGTTGTCGTGGCCCACATACTTTTGATAAAGAGTCGGAATATTCATGTTGCGCTTGAGGGGGTCGGACTCCTGCATGTACCAGTTTGAAACGAGGTCCATTCCATCGGGGTTGACGGCGGCCATCAGCAGGATCACATTGTCGAGGATACGCATGGTTTCTTCGTCGTTTCGGGCCAACATACCGTAGATGTGTATAAAGAGGCCTTGTGCGTTGATGCATTCCGTGGCGTGTAACCCGCCGTCAATCCATACAACGGCCTTACCTTCGGAGGCAAGCTTTTGCGCTTCGTCGTCCGTTAAGCCTTCGGCCCTGGCGAGTTTAACGGAGATTTGCCGGTACCGCTCCAGATTGGCCAAATTCTCGGGCGAAGAGATAATAATCAGCTTAAAAGGTCTTCCTTCCGTTGTTTTGCCAATATCTTCGATCTTAATACGGTCGGAGACCTTGGCAACCTGATCCAAATATTGAAGGAACTGTTGATAATTGGCCAAAAAATAGTCATCTCCTACCGTATATTGACCAAAGACCGGCTTGGGGATAGAGGGAGACCCTCCGTCGTAGAGGGTGTTTTTAGACTCTTGAGCGCTTGCACCTGCAAAAGCTACGAGAAGAAAAAGCAAGGATAAGATTTTGTTTTTCATAAAAATGGTTATAGATTAAGAAAAAATTCTGACCTGATTATTCGGTCATTTCTTTGAGTTTTTCACGAATTTTTTGTTCGATTTCTTCCATCAGTTCGGGATTGTCAAGCAACAGTTGTTTAACGGCGTCCCGTCCCTGTCCCAATTTACTCTCTCCGTAGCTGAACCAGGATCCGCTCTTTTTTACAATCTCAAACTCCACGCCCAAGTCAATCACCTCGCCTACACGGGAAATTCCCTCGCCAAAAACAATATCAAATTCTGCTTTGCGGAAAGGAGGGGCCATTTTGTTCTTGACGATTTTTACCCTAACGTGGTTGCCGGTAGCCTCTTCTCCCTCTTTGAGCTGGTTGGCGCGGCGCACGTCTACCCGAATGGTGGCGTAGAATTTGAGGGCGTTCCCTCCGGTCGTGGTTTCGGGATTGCCAAACATAACGCCGATTTTTTCGCGCAACTGGTTGATAAATACGCAACAGGTATTGGTTCGGCTTATGTTGGCCGTGAGTTTACGCAGGGCCTGACTCATCAGGCGCGCCTGCAACCCCATTTTGGAATCACCCATCTCCCCCTCGATTTCAGCTTTGGGGGTGAGGGCGGCCACGGAGTCAATCACTACAATATCAATAGCTCCGGAGCGAATGAGGTGGTCGGCGATTTCGAGGGCCTGTTCTCCGTTGTCGGGTTGTGAGATCAAAAGAGTATCTACATTTACCCCCAACTTTTTGGCATAGCCGCGGTCAAAGGCGTGTTCGGCGTCAATAATCGCCGCAATGCCTCCCGTTTTTTGCGCCTCGGCAATGGCATGAATCGCCAGTGTCGTTTTACCGCTCGATTCGGGTCCATAGATTTCAATTACCCTTCCCCTCGGATATCCTCCGATGCCCAAGGCATGATCCAAAGCAATCGAACCCGAAGGAATCACCGAAACTTCCCACTTTGGCTGATCTCCCAACTTCATAATCGTTCCTTTTCCAAAATCTTTCTCGATCTTGTCTAAGGTTGCCTGCAACGCTTTTAATTTTTCGGGATTAATCTCTGCTCCCTTAAACGATGCGGCGCTGTTTTTTACTTCTGCACTCTCTTTAGCCATAATATTTTAATTGAAATAATTAATAAAATTTATCTTAGGTGAAATAGCAACTACAAAGATGGGAAAATTTTTACAAATCTAAAAGTATTACCTTTGCAATTATGGAATGGTTGTTAGGCAAAGATTTGGACGCATTAACGCAGACGGCGTTAGCGCTGGGGTTGCCCCGCTATTCCGGCAAACAGGTTGCCGACTGGCTCTATAAAAAACAGGTAAGGCGGGTAGAAGAGATGACTAATCTTTCGAAAGCGGCTCGTGAGCTCCTCGGAGCCTCTTACCAGGTAGGCGGATTTGCTCCGACACAGGTACAGGAGTCTAAAGACGGAACACGTAAATATCTCTTTCCCACCAAAGAGGGATTCTTGATAGAATCGGTAGTGATTCCCGATGGGGATCGGACTACCCTTTGCGTCTCGGTGCAGGCGGGTTGCCGTATGGGTTGCCGTTTTTGCATGACGGCACGCCAGGGGCTTCAGGCCCAATTGACGGCGGGAGAGATCATCGGCCAGTTCCAACATATAAAAGAGACTTCTCGATTGACCAATGCCGTTTTTATGGGTATGGGCGAGCCTATGGACAATTTAGATGAGGTTTTAAAGAGCCTGCACATATTGAGTGCCGATTGGGGTTGGGGCTGGAGTCCCCGCCGGATAACCGTTTCTACCATTGGAATATTGCCTCAGTTAAAACGATTTTTAGACGAAAGCGGGTCTCATTTGGCCATCAGCCTCCACCATCCTGTAGCCTATGAACGTCAAAACATGATACCTATGCAAAAGGCCTCTCCCTTAGCCGATGTGTTGGACTTGATCCGGCAATACGACTTTAGCGGGCAAAGGCGGGTAAGTTTTGAATACATTATGTTTAAAGGAGTTAACGACGCTCCCGAACATGC
>WRJW01000212.1 GCA_009778375.1 Bacteroidota bacterium | reverse complement strand
AGCATGTTTACCTTATCGGGTTTTTGAAATGCTAAAATGGCCATATATGAAATAAATTGATGATTATTTAGAGTACAATTCTACAATCAACTGCTCGTTAATAACTTCGGGAATCTCCGAGCGTTCGGGGTAGTGCAGGAATTTTCCGCCTGCCAAATGGGCGTCCCATTCTATCCAGGGATATTTAGATCCGCTGTGCGAAATGTTGTTTTGAATCACTTCCAAGTTTTTGGAACGCTCGCGTACCCCCACCAAATCTCCGGGCCTAACCAAGGCCGATGGAATGTTGCAGATCTCGTTGTTCAGCATAATGTGGCAGTGGGTAACTAACTGACGGGCGGCGGGACGGGAAGGGGCTATCCCCATACGGAAGACAATATTGTCCAAACGGCTCTCCAAGAGGAACAAAAGGTTTTCACCCTTGCGCCCCTTCATGCGGGAAGCTTTTTCGTACAAGTTTCTAAACTGCCGTTCCAATAACCCGTAGGTTGATTTTGCTTTTTGCTTCTCTTTTAACTGAAGACCGTACTCGGAAACTTTTTTCCGCTTTCTGGCCAAACCATGCTGGCCGGGAGGATGGTTTTTACGTTCAAAACTTTTATCGGGGCCAAAAATCGGCTCTCCAAATTTGCGGGCTATTTTTGTCTTGGGCCCGGTATATCTTGCCATATTTTTCTATCAATTAAAGGGTTTAACAGCTTATACTCTACGACGCCCCTTGGGACGGCATCCATTATGCGGAAGGGGGGTTACGTCTACAATTTCGGTAACTTCTATACCGGCTCCGTTAATCGTACGGATGGCAGATTCGCGCCCTGCCCCCGGACCTTTTACATAAGCCTTTACTTTACGTAAGCCCAAATCATAAGCAACTTTGGCGCAATCTTCGGCAGCCGTTTGGGCGGCGTAGGGCGTATTCTTTTTAGAACCGCGGAAACCCATTTTACCCGCTGACGACCAACTGATTACCTGACCTTCGCTATTGGTAAGCGTAACGATCACATTATTAAAAGTAGAGGAAACGTGCACCTGCCCGTAGGCGTCCACTTTTACTACTTTCTTTTTGTTTGTAGTTCCGGTTTTCTTTGCCATAATTCAATCTTTATTTAGTTGCTTTCTTTTTGTTAGCCACGGTTTTCTTGCGTCCCTTGCGGGTACGTGCGTTATTTTTGGTGGTTTGTCCGCGCGTGGGCAGGCCAATACGATGGCGGATGCCCCTATAGCAGCCAATATCCATTAATCGTTTAATGTTCATCTGAACAGACGAGCGCAACTCGCCTTCGATTTTATATTCGTCGGCGATCATGCTGCGAATGGCGGCGATCTGATCATCGTGCCAATCCTTTACCTTGGTGTCGTAATCCACGCCCACCTTGGTCAGAATGCGCTGAGCAGAACTGCGCCCGATCCCGTAGATATAGGTTAAACCTATCTCTCCGCGTTTGTTTTTTGGTAAGTCAACTCCGGCTATTCGTGCCATAATTTATTTATTCTCTTTATTTTAGTTATACAATTCTATCCTTGTCGCATTTTGAATTTGGGGGTCTTTTTGCAAATAACATACAAACGACCTTTTCGTTTTACGATTTTACAATCTTCGCTGCGCTTTTTGATGGATGCTTTTACTTTCATGTTGTGTGCATTTTTATTTATATCTGAAAGAAATTCTTCCTTTTGTCAAATCATAAGGAGACATCTCTACCCTGACCCTGTCGCCCGGAAGAATCCGGATGTAGTTCATCCGCATTTTTCCGGAAATATGAGCGATAATCACATGTCCATTGTCTAATTCGACCCTGAACATAGCATTGGATAACGCTTCTATAATGGTGCCGTCTTTCTCGATGGCGTTTTGTTTGGGCATATTTTTATGTTAAATCCTTAAGCCTGATATGTTTTATTATATTCATCTATAAAGTCAAAGGTTGATAAGATTTCGGGTTTTCCGGATCGCACCACTACGGTCAGTTCAAAATGGGCGGAGTTTTTATGATCTTCCGTTTTTAAAGTCCAGTTATCCTCCTCCAAGTAGACCCCACTCCCGCCGGCATTGATCATGGGCTCTATACAGAGTACCATCCCGTCAGCAAGTTTTTTGCCCTGCCCCTGGCGCCCGTAGTTGGGCACGTCGGGTTTTTCGTGCAGTTTAGTCCCTATGCCGTGGCCCACCATCTTGCGCACTACCGAAAAGCCAAGAGGCTCTACATGGTTTTGCACGGCGGCAGAAATATCTCCGACACGGTTTCCGGCTACAGCCTTGGCGATCCCCTTAAAGAGCGAATCGTGGGTTATGCGCAACAGTTGTTGGTTTTCGGGACTCAACACTCCTACCCCAAAAGTGTAGGCAGAATCGCCGAAATACCCTTTGTAGCGCGTTCCAACGTCGATCGAAACCAAATCGCCCTCCTGCAGGGCGTAATCCGATGGAATCCCATGGACTACGGTACTGTTGAGCGATATACAGATGGCGGCCGGAAAATCCTCATAACCAAGAAAGGCAGGCTCTGCTCCGTGGTCGCGTATAAAGGTTTCGGCTAAAACCTCCAAAGACTTAGTGGTAACGCCGGGGGCAACATGCCGTCCGACTTCGGCCAAGGTTTTGGAGACAATAAGCGCATTTTCTTTAAGGAGCGCAATTTCTTCCCCGGTTCTAATCTTTATCATTCAAAGAACTTAGTTAAAGCAAACCATCGACTACATGCCCGAACGGCCCTTTAGCCGACCCGTTTTCATCAAGCCGTCGTAGTGCCGCATCAGCAGGTGGCTTTCGATTTGCTGCAAGGTATCCAATACCACACCCACCATAATCAAGAGGGACGTTCCGCCGTAAAAATAGGCGAAAGAGTTGATTATGCCAAGTTTCATGGCAAATGTCGGTAAAATCGCTATGAACCCCAAACAAATCGATCCGGGGAGGGTAATACGCGACATAATGGCATCCAAATATTCGGCTGTTTTCTTGCCGGGCTTAACGCCCGGAATAAAGCCGCCGTTCTTCTTCATATCTTCTGCCATGTTGGTGGGATTTACTGTTACCGCCGTATAGAAGTAAGTAAAAGCCACAATCATGAGAAAGAATATAAAGTTGTACCAGAATCCAAGGTGGTTGCTGAGCGTAGCGGCTAATCCACGCGTGGCTTCGAACCCGGATAACATCATAGGAAAGAGCATCAGCGCTTGGGCAAAGATAATGGGCATCACACCGGCTGCATTAATCTTTAGCGGAATATACTGACGAACACCGCCGTATTGCTTATTGCCTACAATACGTTTGGCGTATTGCACGGGAATCCTGCGGGTTCCCTGAACCAAAGCAATAGCGGCTACAAAAACGAGGAACAAGAGGAAGAATTCTACGATCAACATGAGCATGCCGCCGGTATTTTGGCCAAGGCGCGAACTGATTTCAGCCGTCAAGGCCTGAGGCAATCGGGCGATAATACCCACCATAATGATTAAGGAGATCCCATTACCCAAGCCGCGGTCTGTAATACGCTCTCCCAGCCACATAATAAACATCGTGCCGCCTACCAGTACCAAGGTGGCAAACAAATTGAACGAAAATCCCTGCATAAGAAATGCTGTAGCAGGCAGTTGCATATGCAAATTAGTCAGATAGGCAGGGCCCTGCAACGCAAGAATTACAATGGTTAAATAACGCGTCATTTGATTCATCTTCCGACGGCCGCTTTCGCCTTCACGCTGCAAACGCTGGAAGTAAGGGAACATAATGCCCAAAAGCTGAATCACAATAGAGGCGGATATATAAGGCATTACCCCAAGGGCAAATACCGAAGCATTCCCAAAAGCCCCTCCGGAAAACATATCGAGCAACCCCAACAAACCACCCGAAGCCTGATGCTTTAGAGCGCCCAACTGCGTAGGGTCAATGCCGGGCAAGACCACAAAACTTCCGAGCCGATATACCAATACCAATAATACGGTATAAATGATCCGCTTGCGCAGTTCTTCTATCTTGAAGATATTTTTTATCGTTTCAATCAACTTTTTCATTGCGCTTAGATTTTAGTCGCCGCTCCCTCCAGCGCCTCAATAGCTTCCGTAGCCGCTTTAGAAAAAGCGTGGGCCGTAACGTTCATTTTGACAGTCAGCGTTCCGTTTCCCAAAATCTTTACGCGATCGTTTTTGGAAACCAATCCCGATGCAATCAGGGTCTCAAGGGTAACCTCCGTAACGCCTGTTTTTTCGTGTAAAGATTGTAAAGCAGAAATATTAATAGCCTTATATTCGAGTCGATTTATATTGTTAAAGCCGAATTTGGGCAGGCGGCGCTGCAAAGGCATTTGTCCCCCTTCAAAGCCCAATTTGCGGGAGTACCCCGAACGCGATTGAGCTCCCTTGTGGCCGCGGGTCGAAGTGCCTCCGTGCCCGGAACCCTCTCCCCTTCCGATTCGTTTATCTCTGTTGTTGGCGCCTTCTGCGGGTTTTAAATTATGTAGTTTCATAATGCGTATCTTATTAGTTGATTTCTTCCACTTTTACCAAGTGCAATACTTTATCTACCATACCCTTTACTACGGGGGTAACTTCCAATTCCACGGAGTGGTTGATTCTGCGGATGCCTAAAGAGGTCAAAGTAGCCATCTGACGTTCGGTAGCGCTGTTTTTGCTCTTTACCTGTGTGATTTTCCATCTTGCCATAATCAAACCTCCTTAGCCGTTAAATACTTTATTCATATTAACTCCGCGTACACCGGCCACCATATAGGCGTCCCGCATCTCAAGCAAGGCGTGTACCGTGGCTTTTACCAAGTTGTGGGGATTGGACGATCCTTTGGACTTGGCTAATACGTCGTGAATTCCGGCGCTCTCAAATACCGCGCGCATGGCGCCTCCCGCCTTAACCCCCGTACCGGGCGCCGCAGGTTTCATATATACCCGCGCCCCGCCAAATTTAGCTTCCTGTTCGTGGGGAATGGTACGTTTGTTCAAAGGTACTTTTACCAAATTCTTTTTGGCATCTTCTACCCCCTTGGCAATTGCCGAGGTAACTTCTCCGGCCTTACCCAAGCCGTAGCCCACTACGCCGTTCTCGTCGCCTACCACCACAATGGCGGCAAAGCTAAAGTGGCGCCCCCCTTTGGTCACCTTGGTAACACGCTGAACTGCTACCAACTTGTCTTTTAATTCAAGATCGGTAGTCTTTACTTTTATCATATTTGTTGCCATACTCTTTAATCTTTAGAATGTAAGACCTCCCTCGCGGGCGGCGTCCGCTAAGCTTTTAATCTGACCGTGATACAAATACCCCCCACGGTCAAAAGAGACTTGGGTTATGCCCTTTTCCTTTGCGCGCTCGGCGGCTAATTTGCCTGTTAATTTGGCCCTCTCCATACCGGCTTTGCCCTTTACGGCTTCTGCAATGCTCTGGTCGGCGGACGAGGCAGCGGCAAGGGTAACGCCGGCTACATCGTCAATCAGTTGTACATATATTTGTTTGTTGCTCCTGTATACGGCCATTCTGGGGCGTTCGGGAGTACCCGATATACGTTTGCGTATACGGTATTGAATGCGTTGTCTTCTTTCTATTCTATTCATTGCCATAACAAATCCTCCTTTTATTTAGAACTTGCCGACTTTCCGGCTTTACGTCTCAGTTGCTCGCCAACAAACTTAATACCTTTTCCTTTGTAGGGCTCGGGCTTGCGCAGCGAGCGAATCTTGGCGGCCACCATTCCCAACAATTGCTTGTCGTGGCTTTTGAGGGTTAAAATCGGGTTGGCTCCTTTTTTAACCACCTCTACGGTAGCGGTAATTTCCGGAGGCAAAAGCAGATGAATATCGTGGGCATAACCAAGATTGAATTCTAAAATCTGCCCCTTGGCCTCTACGCGATACCCAACGCCCACCAACTCCTGCTTGATGGTAAATCCGGTAGCAACACCGGTAATCATATTGTTGATTAACGCGCGGTACAGACCGTGCATGGAGCGGTGTCGGGGCTGGTCGGTGGGACGACATACTTTAACTTCGGTTCCCTCTACGGTAACGCTGATGTCGGGGTCCACCTTTTGAGACATCGTTCCGAGGGGGCCTTTAACCGTAACCACATTGGCGGCGTCTACGCGGACGCTGACTCCTTGAGGCAGGCTTACAGGTAATTTTCCTATTCGTGACATGGTGTGTTGATCTTTAATATACGTAACAGATTACTTCGCCTCCCACGTTCAACTCTTTGGCTTCCTTGTCGGTGATAATCCCTTTGGAAGAAGAGAGGATGGCAATACCCAAGCCGTTTAATACGCGGGGGAGGTCATCCACTCCGGTATAACGGCGCAAACCCGGAGAACTCACACGCTCTACATGCTTGATTGCATTGCGTTTGGTGCCCGGATGATACTTGAGGGCTATTTTAATGGTGTTGAACGGCTTTCCTTCTACAATCTTGTAGCTGAGGATATAGCCTTTTTCGTGCAGGATACGGGTAAGCTCCTGCTTCATTTTAGATGCGGGAATTTCTACCACCTTGTGTCCGGCGGCTACCGCGTTTCGAATCCTTGTCAGAAAGTCTGCTATTGGATCAGTCATATAGTTTATTTTTGTTAGTTTACGATGCTTATAGCACCCGATATCCAATGATTTATTATGTTTTTTGTTCTTTTACCAGGACGCCTTGCGTACCCCGGGAATCAGGCCATTGCTTGCCATCTCGCGGAACTGGATCCGGCTAATTCCAAAGATACGCATATATCCCTTGGGGCGACCGGTTATCGAACAGCGATTGTGCTGGCGAACGGGGCTGGCGTTTTTGGGCAACTTTTGCAAGCCCTCCCAATCGCCGGCCTCTTTTAAAGCCTTTCTCTTCTCGGCATATTTGGCACACATTTTTGCGCGTTTTACCTCCCGCGCCTTCATCGATTCTTTTGCCATTATAAAATGCTCATTAACGATTTGTATTATTTCTTGATATTACGAAAAGGAAGTCCGAATTCCCTAAGGAGCGCAAAAGCCTCCCCGTCTTTATCGGTAGAGGTAACAAAGGTCATTTCCATGCCAAAGATTTTGGTAATCTTATCAATGTCAATCTCCGGGAAAATAATTTGCTCCTTGATACCCAAAGTGTAGTTGCCGCGACCGTCAAACTTTTCGGCAATCCCTTTAAAGTCGCGGATACGGGGCAAAGCAATAGAAATCAGCCTGTCTAAAAACTCGTACATCTTAGCGGCACGCAGCGTTACCTTTACGCCGATGGGCATTCCCCGACGCAGCTTAAAGTTAGAAATGTCTTTTTTAGAGACCGTTTGCAAGGCTTTTTGTCCGGTAATCACCCCCAATTCATTTTGGGCGACCTCGATCAGTTTTTTATCGCCGGTAGCAGAGCCTACGCCCTGATTTACCGTTATTTTAACTAATTTGGGCACCTGCATGGGGCTGGTATATCCAAATTCTTTGATCAACTTGGGTATGATCTCCTCTTTGTATTTTTTCTGTAAGGTGGGAACGTATCCTTTAACCACCGTTTGGGCGCCTTGGGGCTTTACCGCCGCTTTAGAGGCGCCTTTATCCCCTCCTTTAGGGGCTTTATCTCCCCCTTTGGGCGTTTTTTGTTCTTTAGTATTTGCCATTATTTAATCTCCTCCCCCGACTTTTTTGCGAAACGAACTAATTTACCACTGTTATTCAACCGGCGTCCAATGCGGGTAGGGCCGCCTTTGGAAGGATCCACCAACTGCAAATTAGACAAATGGATACCCGCCTCCTGCTTAACAATACCGCCCTGAGGATGTTTGGCGTTGGGTTTGGTATGTTTGCTGACCAAATTAACGCCCTCTACAATGGCGCGGCTTTTGGCCGTCATAACCTCCAAAACCTTGCCGGTCTTGCCGCGATCGTCTCCGGCATTCACAAAGACCGTATCGCCTTTCTTTATGTGTAATTTTTTACTCATATCAAAACTAATTAAAGCACCTCAGGCGCTAAGGATACAATTTTCATATAATTATCGCGCAACTCTCGGGCAACGGGGCCAAAAATACGGGTGCCCCGCAACTCGCCCTGATTGTTGAGCAACACACAGGCATTGTCGTCAAAACGGATATACGATCCGTCGGCACGACGCACCTCTTTTTTGGTGCGCACAATAACGGCTTTGGAGACTGTGCCTTTTTTTGCTTCTCCACCGGGCATGGCGCTCTTAATGGTGACCACTATCTTGTCTCCAATGCCAGCATAACGGCGACGGGTTCCCCCCAATACGCGAATACAGAGCACCTCTTTTGCTCCGCTGTTATCGGCCACTAATAAACGTGATTCCTGTTGTACCATGGCTATTTAACTTTTTCGAGGATTGCTACTAACCTCCAGCATTTGGTTTTGCTCAAAGGCCGGGTTTCCATAATGCGGACGGTATCGCCCTCGCTGCATTCGTTTTTCTCGTCATGAGCCACGAATCGGGTGGTTTTATTTACGAACTTACCGTAAATAGGATGTTTTACTTTACGTCTTACGGCAACCACAATGGATTTTTCCATCTTGTTGCTTACCACCGTTCCTATTCTTTCTTTACGAAGATTCCTTTCCATGAACGATTAATTTTTGTCCTGCTTGGATTCGATTTCACTTAACACAGTAAGCATGCGGGCAATGTTGCGCCGCGCTTTCTTTAACTTCGACATATCGTCGATGGGAGAAACGGCATGAGTCATCTGTAGACGGGCAAGATTTACCTTTTCGGTCTCAATGCGCTCACGCAGGTCTTTTACGGATAATTCTCTTATTTCTGGTGTTTTCATCTTGACTCATGTTTTATTCTGCATAATCTCGGCGTACCACAAACTTGGTAATTACCGGGAGTTTTTGTGCACCCAAACGAAGCGCCTCCTGGGCCACTTCCAAAGGAACACCTTCGGCTTCAATAATAATACGACCGGGAGTAATCGGGGCCACGAACCCTTCGGGAGCCCCTTTACCTTTACCCATACGCACTTCTGCGGGTTTTTTGGTAAACGGCTTGTCGGGGAAGACGCGGATCCAAATTTGGCCCTCACGTTTCATGTAACGCACCACAGCCTGACGGGCAGCTTCGATCTGTTGGCCGGTCAGCCAGCAAGACTCCGTGGTTTTAATCCCAAAAGAGCCGAAAGACAACTGATTCCCTCTTTGGGCAATCCCTTTCATCCGGCCTTTTTGCTGCCTCCTGAATTTGGTTTTTTTTGGTTGTAACATCTGTTTTGTTTAACGTTTAACGATAACGTATCTATTTTATTTTTGCTTTGGTGCTATGGAACATCCCTGCAATCTACTGCATATCAACACTCTATATCTCATCTTCAATAAATTGCGGGTTGCAAAGATATACTATTATTTCTAAGCTACAAAAATTTATCAACAATTTTTCACCATCGGGGTCAAAATTTCTTCTTTTGCACCCGCTCCATCATCCGCATGACATTGCCGCCCCAAATCAGGGCGATTTGGTCATGGGTATATCCGCGGCGCAAAAGTTCTACGGTAATGTTCTTCATCTCTCCCATACTGTTACAGCCTGTTACACCAGCTCCACCGTCAAAATCGGAGCCAATCCCCACGTGTTCTATGCCGACTAAGTTTACTACATGATCAATATGGTCTACAATATGCGTTACCCCAACCTCCGTTCTGGGGAGCGGAGAGAGGAAAAAAGCGCCGATGCCTATCTGTATCAATCCGCCTTTGGAGGCAATCACCACAATCTCTTCGTCGGATACATTGCGAAGGTTGTCGTAAAGGGCATAAACGCCCGAATGGCTCGTCATAATCGGATCCTCGCTTAACGCCGCCACTTCCAAGGTTGTTGCCTTGGAAGCATGTGCAACATCGATCATCATACCCAAGCGGTTCATCTCTTTGATGACTTCCCGTCCAAAGGGGGAGAGGCCGCCGAATTGCACCGTGTCGCGGTACGAGTCGCAAACCTCGTTGTTGCCGTTGTGGCAGATGGTCATCATTTGCACACCCAAGTCCGAAAAATATTGTACTTTAGAAAGGTCGGTACCCAGACAATAGCCGTTTTCGATAGAGAGCACCATCGTGGAGCGTCCGGTGGGTTTGATGCGCCTCATATCCTCCGGCGTAAAGGCCAATTCTGCCTCATCGGAATGTTCCTGTACATAAGCCTTTAATCCTTTCAATTGGAAATCGGCATTTTCAAAGGCTTTTTGGTGTCCCTCTTCGGTACGCGGCCCCTGGCTCACAAAAGCGGCAAAAAAGGCGACATCCAATCCACCCTCTTTCATCAATGGAAAGGAGACCTGCCCTTTGTATGTCGAAGAAGGCCGGTCGGGGAAGTTGATTTTTATAGAGGCATCGTTGTGTGTATCAATAGATATAAAGGTACGGTGCAGCGAATCGGCAATAGCCATAAGGCGCTCGTCCTGCCCCTTTAAAAGGGTAAGGGAAAATGAAAAGGCTACAAAGAGGACGATAGAAGTAAATCGTTTCATGTGGTTATAGATTAAATATTGGAAGACAAAGGTATTATTATTTTGGTTCAATACTTAGCCGCCGCTCCCGGAGCAGGCATGGCGTTGCGGATAAAAGTGCGCAAATCTTCATTAGCCTGCTGTAGGTCTTCGCGGCGCATGTATATCATGTGGCCGCTACGGTAGCCTTTGAAGGTAAATCGATCCTGAAACTTGCCCCCTTTGTCCATTTGCCAAAAGTTGTATTGGCCGCTAAAAAAATCACAGGCACCGTCAAAATAACCCGACTGGAGCATGACCTGCAGCCATGGATTTTGCGCAACAGCCTTCATCAAATCGTTACCGGTATTGTTGCCGTCGTTATTCCAAGGCCTTACCGGACCTGATACGTAATACTGAAGGTCGGTATGGTATTTTAGGTCATTGGCCAAGTAATGATAGATGGCCGGAGTAAAAGCTTGGTTCCATGTCGTCATTTCGGCGTTGTAGTCGGGTCGATCGCCACCCTCTGCCACATCTTTCCCCCGGTAGCGCGAATCAAGTCGCCCTACGGTGTATCCCTCCTTGCGCAACAGCTCTTTCCAAAAGAAGTTGGTAGAAATGGTCAGGTTATAGTTGATGATTGCCTCTTGAGCTATGCCCGAATAGCGCGAAACGAGGCGGGCGATCTCCATCCGCTTTGGCTCGGACAAAGAGCCTCCCCATGCTAAAGCAGGGATGTACTCTTCTATGGTAAAACGCTCTACTTCGGGTAATATTTCGAGCAGATCTTTTTGCTGAAGATCGGCAGGAAGTTTCTTATGATACCAGGCAGTGGCAGCCATATAGGGCAACAGGAGGGCTTCGCGTACCGGCCCGTCGCGACGCAGGCCCAAATCGGTAGCCGATACCAATACTACCCCATTCAGATAGATGTTTTCTCGACTTTGCAATGCTAAAGCTAACCCCGATGCGCGGGTAGTACCGTAACTCTCTCCTATAACAAATTTGGGCGAATCCCATCGGTTGTAGCGGGTGATAAAGGTGCGAATCCAGCCCGACAAATAGGCAATATCTTCGTTTACGCCAAAGAAGTAGCTGCGGTCTCCATTCTTGTCAAGCATCCGCGAAAAGCCTGTGTTGACCGGATTTATGTATACAATGTCTGCTACATCAAGGATCGAAAAGGGATTGTTTTCCGTCCCGTAAGGCATCACCGGATACCCTTCGTCGTCAATCTTGACCCTTACCGGCCCCGTATATCCCAATTGCATCCACAGCGAGGCAGCGCCCGGCCCTCCATTGAAAGAGATGACCAAGGGACGCATGCTGCGGTCGCTGACGCCTTCGCGTTCGTAATAGGTAAAGTTAATCGCTGCAACAGGCTTTCCGTCCAAATTCCACACCGGCATCATTCCGGTAATGGCGGTATAATCAAAAGAGACCCCTTTGATGGTCGCCTTGTGTTTGGAAGATACTACGCTGTCGGGATTAATCTCGGCGCTTTGGGCGCATAACATTCCAACGCAGACAGCAAAAATAAAAAGAGACAAAAGAATCTTTTTCATATCAATTATTCATTTTTAGGTTGTTAAGAATTGTTTTGCAAAGGTACAAATAATTAGGTATGAACTTTACGCCATTTTACCGATATTTGCGGTTTAATTACTATGGTGCGTCGGTGTTGTTACATGTTGCTGTTGCTGTTGCTCCCTTTAGCCGCTCCTGCTCAAGGGGTAGTCATGCAGTACGTTGTAGAAAACAACGACACCTTGTTTGTTGCCTCCCTAAAACCGTTGTACGTATTTAACCGCCCTAAAAACCTGAAGGACAAGAACTGGGGAGAGTATTACCGTATGGTTTACAACTTTAATAAGGCTTACCCTTACGCCCTGCTGGCTGCCCAAAAGGTATTTGAAGCGGACAGCCTTATCGCTGCAAGAGCCCGCAACAACCGTGAAAGAGAAAAATTGATTAAAGAATTTGAAAAACAATTGTTTAAGGAATTTGAAAAACCGCTCCGCAACCTCACTTTTTCCCAAGGCCGCATGTTGCTCAAACTGATTGACCGCGAGGTGGGGCAGAATTCTTACTATATAATAAAAGGGTATAAAGGAGGGGTTACCGCCGGATTCTGGCAAGGTATTGCCAAACTCTTTGGAGCCGATTTAAAAAAGCCTTACGACAAATACGGAGAGGATAAACCTTTGGAGGAATTGGTATTGATGTATCAAGAGGGATCTTTTCCCTATTTATACGCCTCCATTTTTGGGCGGTAACTTTTTAGGTTCAAAGCATTTCGAGCACCACCGATGCGGCTTTTTCCGAGGGCATCATCCCTTCAGGTTTTAACTGCGTAAAGCATTGCTTAGCCAGCGCCACCTGTTCCTGCGCCTTTTCTGAATCCTGCATCAACTCCCATGCTTTGGCATAAATCAAATCCTCCCGACAACCATCCAGCACAAACTCCGGAATCACCTCACGGTCTGCCAAAATGTTAATCAGGTTGGCATACTTGGTGGTAACAAACCACTTAACCAACCTATTCGTCAGTCGGCTAAACCGATAGGCAATAAGATGGGGGGCGCCGCAAGCGGCAAGTTCCAAGGTAACGCTGCCCGAAGCGGCAATGGCAAACCGGCAGGCACCAAAAATCTGATAACGTTCCTCTTGCCCTCTGACGATGAAATGAGGCGCAGACATATCGGCAAAGGCTTGCTCCACCTCTTCTGCTATAGCCTCCACAGCGGGAATCGCAACAAAAAGGTCGGGAAACGCTACCTGCAAACGTGCAACCACCTCTTTAAATAGCGGTATCAAGCGTTTTATTTCGCTGTGTCGGCTACCCGGAAGTAAGCAAAGCAAGGTACATTTTTCAGGAATCCGGTGTTGGCTCCTAAACCGTATCAGATCACCCGTCTGCTGCTCGTTTTCGACCACCGGATGTCCCACAAAATCGCAATGCAAACCGTATTTTTCAAAATACGGAGGCTCGTATGGCCAAAGCGTCATCAGGCGATCCATCAATTTGGCGGCTTTGGGGGCGCGGCTCTTTTTCCATGCCCACACTTGGGGCGCAACATAATGTATCGTCTTTATTTTTAACCTTTTATTTTTAACCTTTTTCAAAATGGAACGTACAAAACCCCAACTGTCTACCGTTACCAGCACGTCCGGTTGTTGCGCTTTCAGATCAACCATTACCTGTCTCATGCGTTTAAGGATGAGCGGAAGTCGGGGCGCCACCTCCCAAAAGCCCATAACCGATAGCTCCTTTATGGGAAAAAGGGTCTGGAAACCTAAGGCCTGCATCGTCTCCCCGCCCACACCGGTAAAACGAATACCGGAATCGTGCCGCCGCAGCGCCTCCATCAGGCGAGAAGCCAAAATATCCCCGGAAGGCTCTCCGACAATAATATAGATTAATTTGGACATTATATTTTTACCCCAATAATAAAAATTCCCTCCTTGTCGGCCATGCGGATGACGGCATCGCGCTCAATAAGCAAAATACCTCCCGCTTCCACCGCCATGCCTCCGATGCCGTACTTTTTAAGTTGCTCAATGGTTTGGAGTCCCATTGCCGGCAAATCCACCCGCAGGTCCTGGCCGGGCTTTAATACCTTAACCATAACCGGTGACTTACCTGCTTTTTTTACCGTCGCCGCTCGCGACAACATCATATCGGTACCCTCTATCGCCTCCACAGCCAGCACCATCCCCTCCTGTACCACTACCGCCTGACCTACGTCTACCGCCCCAAGGGCTTTGGCCACCGTAATGCCGCGCTGAATATCGTCCATATCCTCTTTTGAGGGTTTGACCTTGCCGTATATCCCTTCCAAGAACATCATATCGGGGACTACCTCTTCTATGCCTACCACTTTAAACCCGCGTAATTCTATTTCAGCCATTACGGCGCGGAACAAATGATCGTCGCTCATCTTTTTCACCGCCAATTTGGCGACTATTTTCATCCCCTCCCAATCCGGAATCATCTCTTTAAAAGAAGGACGTTTGATACCTCCGGCCAATACGATTTCGTATACATTATGGTTCTTGAATGCTTTGATTATTTTTCCCGCCTCCCCTATTTTGGCAAAAATATGGGGCGCCTCTTTTAACTCCTCTTCTCCGGCAAAAGGCTCTATGCCCACTACAAATAACCCCCTTCCCGTGGTCTTGCAGTGCCTGATAATCTCTACGGGCATCATGCCACCTCCGGCAATCATCCCTAATGTTTTATGTTCCATAATATGCTGATTTTAATTCAAAAACGTCGGCCTGCTCGTCAAAAACCCCATACTCGCCCCCATCCATCCATGCTCCCAGAACAATGATCCGGACGCCATTGGCAAGTATGGCATTAAACGGGGTATGGAGATGACCAAAAACAAAATAATCCACGGGGCGTGGAAAGGTAGCGGCAAAACGACAAAGTGACTCCACCCCCTCCTGCGCTCCATCGGGCGCTACGGATCTCATCCGGTGATTGGCCGACCATGTATAGCCAATGCTCATTCCCCAACGCGGATGCACCGAACCAAAACATCGCTGCAAAAAACGGGAACCGAACAATCCCGAATTTTGTCTGTGTTCATGTCCCAAACAAAAACGGCCCCTTCCAATCTGCATAACCAATGGTTTATCATGTACCTGCAGGCCCACTTCGTTTTCTAAATAGCCATAAGTCCATTGATCGTGGTTTCCCTTGAAAAAATGTACGGATACCCCTGAATCGACCAACCGGGCCAATTTTCCCAATACCCGCACATATCCTTTGGGTACTACATACTTATACTCCCACCAAAAGTCAAAAATATCTCCCAGCAAATAGAGGGCAGCCGCGTCAGAAGCAATCGAATCAAGCCAGTCTGCAAAAGCCTTTTCCCGGGCATGAATATCCTGCGAAGAGCGTCCAAGATGGATGTCTGCCACAAAATAGTGTTTAAACATGCAAACCTGTAAAGTGATACAACAGACAAAAACTGCCGGCTAAGGCGCAATAAATAATAAAGCCCCACAATTTTGCTTTTCTGACCAAAGCGATCATCCAGCTACAGGCCGCCAAGCCGGACAAATAGGCCGCTGCAAAACCAATAACTAAAGAGGTTAGCGGAATGCCGGAATCGTGAGGCGCAAATCCTCCCTTTACCACATCTAAAAAAGCCTGGCCTAAAATCGGTACTATGACCATTAGAAAAGAAAATCGTACAACAGCCGAACGCTCTTTGCCCAGTATCAAACCGGTAGAAATGGTAGCGCCAGATCTGGAAAGCCCGGGGAGCACCGCTATGGCCTGAGCAAGACCCATCACAAAAGCATCCCGATACTTTAACGGAATGCCCGTAGAAGGTGCGCGTTGGGCAATGATCAACACTATTGCCGTGAGTAGCAACATGGCCCCTACCAACGCCAATCCATTGCCAAAGAGGGCTTCGACCTGAGTTTTAAAGAAAAGTCCCACTACCAATACGGGCACCATGGAGAGCAATAGCATAAGCAGGTAGCGGGTATCTTCGTTAACCTTGAATGAAACACAAGATTTCAGCAACCTGCCAATATCTTTGCGAAAGACGGTAAGGATGCTGAGTACGGTGGCGGCATGTACGGCTATTTCAAAAGCCACGCCTTGCGTTTCTATCCCAAAAATGGCTTTTCCCATAACCAAATGGCCACTGCTGCTGACCGGAAGAAATTCGGTAAGACCCTGCACCAATCCCAACAACAAAGCCTCCAAGCCATTCATTCGGCGCTCTTTTTATGCATGATGGCCCATATTTCAAATACAAATCCGGCAAAGATCAGTAGGGGCGCTAATACAATACGCCTAAAGCTAAACATTTGTACTCCCGTAAACACGTGGGGATCTTTGGTGCCGCCGCCTGTCATTAATAGATATCCCAATACCATCAGCCCAAATCCGGCTAAAATCCATACTACATTTTTTCGAGAAACGGCAAAGCGCGTATCCTGCACCTGCTCCTTGATCCTCCCTGCAACTTGTTTGTTCATATAGCAATTTGTTGATAATTATATTTTTAATAATAAAGCGCACCACTGTCAATGCGTACAATTCTGTTTACAACCAAACAGGTGGCCACTAAACACAGACTTATGCCTGTAAACACCACAAAGATAAATAATATGGCTAAAAATTGATAATCAATTATATAATAAATATCAGCCAAGTCTCCGCGAGCTAATGAAAGGATGCCCAGCAGCATCAGTACAGCCAACAAGCCCGAAATAACTCCCTGGAAACAGGCTTGGGCTAAAAAGGGTCTTCGGATAAAGCCTTTGGTAGCACCCACCAACCTCATGGTATGGATGCTGAATCTGCGGGCGTACACACTTAATCGTATTGTATTATTAATCAACACAAAAGACACAAAAAGCATGAGGCCGGTAAAGACCAGTAATCCCAGACCAATGCGTTCCACATTTTTGGCAATTTGCTCTATAACAGATCTTTGATAATAAATTTCCCGGACGTCGCTCAACGCAGAGATATCTTCTTCCAGAAAATCCAAGAACTCGGGCGTCATGTATTGGGCATGCATCCTTACCTCGATAGACACCGGAATCGGATTAAAATCAAATTGTTCTAAAAAATCCGCTCCCAAGAACTCAGCCATCTCCCGACTCCCTTCTTCTTGGGAAACAAAAATCGCCTCCCTTACATACGGTAATGTCTGGATTTGCTGTACCACCTTTAAAGACTCCTCTTCCGAAATCCCTTCTTTCAGGATTACGGAAAGGGTCATATTCTCTTTAAAGTAGCGCACAAACTTTTGGGCATGCACACCCAAAAAGACTGCGGCGCCAATAAGAAACAGGACTAAGGTAATACTGATTACCGAAGAAAGATACGCTTGTATAATGCGCTGAAAAATAATGCCTTTTTCTCTGTTTGCCATAAAACTACAAAGTTCAAAGATAAATAAAAACCTTAGTATGATTATTTTTTTACTACCTTTGTGTTCATTTTTTAAAATTTTAGCCTCAGAAATGGCGGTGTCCAAGAAGATATTGTTTGTAAACGCAGAAATGCTGCCCTATTTGCCCGAATCCCGTATCTCAAATATTTGCAGGCAGTTGCCACAGGCTATCCAAGAATCAGGACGAGAAATCCGCTGTTTTATGCCGCGGTATGGCTGTATTAACGAACGGCGTAACCAACTGCACGAAGTCATCCGTCTCTCGGGGATGAACGTCATTATCAAAGATGTTGACCACCCTTTGGTTATAAAGGTGGCTTCTATCTCCTCTGCCCGCATGCAGGTATATTTTATCGATAACGACGATTATTTTCACCGTAAATCTATATCTAAAGATGTTGACGGTCGTTTTTTTGAAGATAACGACGAACGCGCCATCTTTTTTGTGCGCGGTGTGATGGAGACCGTTAAAAAGTTGCGCTGGAAACCCGATATTGTCCATTGTAACGGTTGGCTCACCCATCTACTCCCCATATATCTTAAAAAAGGTTACCACGACGATCCGATGTTTACCCATACTAAAGTGGTATTGTCTTTGTATAACGATATCGACAATGAATCTTTTGACCCTACTATGCGCAGCAAAGCCTTAATCCCAGGAATAAAACCTAAGGATCTGGAGCTACTTGCTTTGCCCAATGCCGTTCAATTGGCCCGGTTGGCCATACAATACAGCAACGGTGTGATCATGGGAGATCCTGCCGTTCATCCCGATATAGAAGCTTTTTTGCCAACGCTCCCTATTCCCATGCTTCCCTTTATCGACCCCGCTAACCCTGAAACCGCCTATATTACCGCTTACAATCAGTTTTACGACCAAATTTTAGAACAAAAATGACAGTTATTAGGGTTTCCCATTGGAGTATTTTTTGCTCCCTTATCTTTGTATCTTCCTGCATTGACGTCGACAAAACGCTGGGAGATAATCTTATTCCGATTGATCAGGACCTTACGCTTCAGTCGGTTGTTTTTGATCTGCCCATATCAAGCATACCATCAGACAGCCTTCCTACCAACAGTTTCTTCTCTCCCGGTCAGGGCTACGAATTACAATTTGGAAGTTGTTTGGATCCCCTTTTTGGCTTGGTTGAGGCAGGATCGGTTTTTCAGTTTGCGCCCAATCATCCTTACGACTCCCTCCCCAACTATACTTACGGAGAAGATCTAAAACCCGTCTCCCTTACTTTGTACATGGCGCGCGGCTCAGCGCCCACCATATTGGATAAATCCCAGGCTTATATTCCTCAAAACCTCTATGTACACGAAATCCTCTCTGATTTGAGTGCTGCCGATGCCTATAATAACTCATTGCGGGCTGACCAATGGAATCCCATACCTCTTAGTCTGCCCGG
>WRJW01000211.1 GCA_009778375.1 Bacteroidota bacterium | reverse complement strand
TTGGACAAATTAACCGATTTGTTCCCACAAGTGGAATGGACGTCGCGCATCTATTTTGGAGGATTACTTGATGTTCCGGATGTTCACGGCGAAACACGCGCCCAAGGGCCGGTAGTCGGAAGTGCATACGACCTACTCACTCCCCATAGCCTCGAAGCCCAACGGCTCGGCCTCCAACAAGCCCTGACGGCGGGTCGCCTGATCCAGAATCAGGGAGAAGTGATTATCAGTTACGATTTTGCAGAACGATTCGGCGTTGCGCCGGGAGATTCGCTTACTTTTTTGGGATCCACCATGTACGATGCTATGAGCGCCGCCAATTATGCGGTAGCCGGCGTTGTTCGTTTTGGGATGGCCGCCCTTGATCGTGGAGCCATTATCTTGGATCTGACCGATGCGCGCCTCCTGCTCGATATGGAAAACGCTTCCGGAGAGATTTTTGGTTTTTTGCCGGACAATCTATACCAACGCGAGCAAGCCGAGGATATCAAGCAAGCATTTAATGCCCTCTATCACGATGATCCCGACGAATACGCTCCCTTTATGATTCAACTCTTTGATCAGGCGTCTATGTCAAGCACCATCATTTATGCTAATAACGTGGTAACCCTGATGATCGCACTGTTGGTCGTAGCCCTCTCCATTGTCTTGTGGAATACGGGCGTATTGGGCGGCATCCGCAGGTATAACGAATTTGGGATTCGCTTGGCGATGGGAGAGCTCAAGGGGCATATCTACCGCAGCCTCCTTATCGAATCGTTATTTATTGGAGTGATCGGATCTTCTCTCGGCACCCTGCTGGGTCTTGCCCTGTCGCTCTACCTCAGCAAACACGGTATCAATTATGCCGATATGATGAACAATATGTCGCTGTTGATAGACCCTGTAGTCCGCTCCCAATTCCATCCACGGATGCTTTACATTGGTTATATTCCGGGTGTAATATCGATGCTGATCGGCAGCGCGCTGGCAGGCATGGCCATCTATAAACGCAAAACGGCCTTATTATTTAAAGAATTAGGATAATCACTTTATACACCATGAGAAAAGCCTTTACACTCCTTTTTACCTGCAGCCTGGTGGGAGCGCAGGCTCAGGATGCCCTAAGAATCCTGAGCGAGGTAGACAAAAACATCTCTGCAGATAGTCGGATTATTGAATCGACCATGATCGTGCACGGAAAACGCAACGACCGAACCCTGACCTCAAAAAGCTATACCATGGGTGACAAAAAATCGTTTTCCGAATATTTGTCGCCTGCCAGAGACAAGGGAACCAAGATGTTAAAGTTAGATACGGAGATGTGGGTATACACCCCTTCGACCGACCGCACCATTATGATTTCGGGACATCTGCTGCGTCAATCGGTCATGGGTTCCGACCTCTCGTACGAAGACATGATGGACGACCGCAAACTACAGGAAATTTATACACCTCAAATGGCTGGCGAAGAGATGATAGAGGGGCGAAAGTGCCACATACTGCACCTTCAGGCCAAAGTAACCGACGCCGCCTACGAATCGCAAAAAATCTGGGTAGACGCCGAGCGGATGATCCCCCTCAAACAGGAACTCTATGCCAAGAGCGGACAACTCCTCAAACGGATTTTGCTGTCCAATGTACAGCAAATACAGGGTCGCTGGTTTCCCTTGAAGATGAACTATAAAGATATGCTCAAAGAGGGAGAGGGCACCGACTGGATTATTGCCTCTATCCAATTCAATCAACCCATTCCCGATTATATCTTTAGCAAAGCCAGTCTCAAGCAATAAGAAATTTTCTGTTGATGACCGGTCTGTACAAATACGGTACGGCAGCGCTTATCTGCCTCTGCCTGTTTCCCGTTGGAATCAGGGGACAGTTTAGGTTTAGCGGTCAGTTATCCGGTATCATGCAGTATACCCCCGATGTGTATACGGATTTTTCCGCCGCCGGACGTTATATTCCTCAATTGAATTATAAAATCCCTTTAAAGAAAGAACATCTTATTGATTTTGAGGCATCCGCTAATATATTCGGCAATATGGACGCCGCTCTTTTTTACGACATTTATTTTGACTGGAAAATAAAGGCCTACCGGTATTGGGCCCGTTATTCCAACGCCCGCATGGAGGTGCGGATCGGCCTGCAAAAAATCAACTTTGGATCGGCCCAAATGTTTCGCCCTCTGATGTGGTTTGACCGGATGGATCCCCGCGACCCGCTTCAACTCACCGACGGCGTCAAAGCCCTTTTGGGACGCTATTACTTTTTAAACAACGCCAATATTTGGATATGGGGATTATACGGTAACAACGATCTTAAAGGGTACGAACTGACCCCCGTGGGCAAACACCGCCCCGAAGTTGGCGGACGCATACAACTTCCCATTCCCAAGGGAGAAGCGGCTTTAACCTACCACTACCGCATAACCGACCCCGCCTCCCTCTTCCCCCCCTGGTCATCCGCCCGACCTCCTTTTGAAGAGGTTGGGGAACAAAAGATAGGATTTGATTTTAAAGTCAATGCCGAAGCGGGATTTTGGTTGGAAAGTTCATGGACACGCTTTAACCGCAACCTCGGCGTCTACACCCATCAGGAGATGATTACCGCAGGCTCCGACTACACCTTTGGCATTGGCAACGGCCTGCTCGCCACCTTTGAACAATGTATTTACTCCTATGACCAAAATGCTTTTGCATTCGCCCACCCTACAACCCTATCCGCCCTCTCTTTATTGTATCCCCTGAATGCTTTTGACAAAATCAGCGCCATGGTCTACCGCAACTGGACCAACCACGACAACTACTTTTTCCTCAACTGGGAAAAAGAGTTCAACCGCTTTTTATTTTACGTGACGGGCTTTTGGAATCCCAAATCTTATTTTTTACCCGGACAGACCGTCGGCAGCAACCGTTTTGCGGGCAAAGGGGTGCAGATTATGGTAGTGTGGAATCATTAATTGCCACTCCCAAGCCGATTGCAATATGGTTTGGAGGGGGGTGTCCGCCTTCCACTTCAACGCTTGGTTGGCTTTGGAGGGGTCGGCCCAAATTTGTTCAATATCCCCCGCGCGGCGACCTGTAATTTGATACGGTAGTGGTTTTCCGGTAACCTGCTCAAACGCCTTAATCAATTCGAGCACGGAGCGACCGGTACCGGTTCCCAAGTTAAATATCTCATAGGATGATTTTTGCAAGCCCTGCAACATACGTTCTACCGCCGCAACGTGCGCTTTGGCCAAATCGACCACATAAATATAATCCCGTATGCAGGAGCCATCAGGGGTGCGATAATCATTGCCAAAAACCTGCAATTGAGGCCTGATGCCTGCCGCCGTTTGGGTAATAAAGGGAACTAAATTCTGAGGAGTACCGCGGGGCAACTCCCCAATCATGGCAGATGGGTGTGCTCCAATCGGGTTAAAATAGCGAAGCGATATGGCTTTAATGGCCGTAGCTGCCACGGTATCGCGGATGATCTCTTCGCAAATTTGCTTGGTATTGCCGTAAGGCGAGGTGGCCGGCAACAGGGGGCTCTCTTCGGTTACGGGTAGGGATTGGGCTTGGCCATACACCGTACAGGAAGAAGAAAACACCAACTTGCCCACGCCAAACTCCTCCATAAGGGCCAAAACCGTCAGCAGGGAATTCAGGTTATTGCGATAATAACGCAACGGCTGTTCTACGCTCTCTCCCACCGCCTTGCCGGCTGCAAAGTGGATCACGGCATCTACGTGTCCATATTGTTCAAACTGCTTGCTCATGGAGGCCTTATCGCAGCAATCTTCCTCGGCTATCAAGGGTTTTTTGCCACATATTTTTTCGATGCCCTCATATACTGCCGGCGTCGAATTGGAATAATTGTCGACCGATACCACCTCGTATCCGGCGCTGAGCAACTCCACAATGGTATGCGACCCAATATATCCGGCGCCTCCGGTGACCAAAATTCGGCTCATTGTCTTCCTATTCCAAAATAATCCATACCCAGCTCCCTGAGTCTATTCCCCTCATAAATATTCCGGCCGTCCAACACCAAAATTCCTTTCATCAACCGTTTAACCTCTTTCCAATCAGGATGTATAAACGCTTTCCACTCCGTAACCAACAAGAGGGCGTCGGCTCCTGTAACGGTATGGTAGATGTCTGTTCCATAAGATAAAGTATCTCTAAACATTGCCTCTACTCCCGGCATGGCCACCGGGTCAAATACCCGCAGGTTTACTCCGGCGTCCAACAAAGCCTTGATGATGGCTAACGACGGTGCTTCCCTTAAATCATCCGTTTCGGGCTTAAAAGCCAATCCCCATAAAGCCACAGTTTTTCCTTGAATGGCACCTCCGTAGTATTTCCTTAACTTATCGTACAATACCAACTTTTGCCGGTTGTTTACCTCCTCCGTGGCCTGGAGGATCCGCATCGCAACGCTGTGTCCGGTACCGCTATAAATCAAGGCCTTTACATCTTTGGGAAAACAAAAGCCTCCATAACCGGTACCCGCATTCAAAAAACTTGGACCGATTCGGGGATCGCTGCCCATACCTTTACGTACCTGATGAATATCGGCGCCGACCTCTTCGCACAAACGGGCTATCTCGTTTATAAAACTGATGCGGGTAGCCAGCATGGCGTTTGAAGCGTACTTGGTCATCTCGGCCGATGCAATATCCATAAACATAATGGGGTGGCCTTTGGTGGTAAATGGTTTATACAACTCCTCCATCCACGCCCGCGCTTTTTGGCTTTCTACCCCTACCACGATCCGGTCGGGCTGCATAAAATCGTTTACGGCAGCTCCTTCCTTTAAAAATTCGGGGTTGGAAGCCACATCAAAGGGAATGTCTGCTCCTCGTTTTTGCAACCCTTCTGCAATAATCTTCTTGACCTGCAACACCGTACCTACCGGAACTGTACTCTTGATTACCACCAGTTTGTAGTCGGTCATGTATTGACCGATTTCTTGGGCAATGCCCCAGACCGCCCTCAAATCAGCGCTGCCGTCATTCATCGAGGGGGTGCCGGGCGCACAAAAGATTACCTCCGCCTTTGGCAATTCATCTTTTAAAGAGGTAGCAAAGCGGAGCCGCCCCAAACGACTGTTTTTAATGACCAATTCGGTGAGACCGGGTTCATAAATCGGGATTTCTCCTCTATGTAACCGATCAATCTTGTGTCGGTCAATATCTACGCAACACACCTCTACCCCAACTTCGGAAAAACAGGTTCCCGAAACCAAACCCACATAACCGGTACCTACAAAAATAGCTTTCATCTATATTATCTCTTCACAATTTCTATCATGGCCGCTTCCCAGGAGAGACCTTGACGATCTTTCTCCGAAAGTCGGCAGGAGTCGGGCGGTACCCCCCAGTCGATTCCGAGTTGGGGATCATCAAAACGCAGGCAGCGTTCCGCTTCCGGAACATAATGGGCATCTACCATATATTGAACCACGGCCTCCGGAGAAAGAACCAAAAATCCATGAGCAAAACCCTTTGGTATAAATAATTGCGTCTTATTCTGGTCACTCAGTTCTCCCACAAAATGGTGTCCAAAAGTTGGCGAATCCGGCCTCATATCTACCACCACATCCCGTACAGCACCCCGCACTACCCATACCAACTTGGACTGACCGTAGGGGGACAACTGATAGTGCAAACCCCTAACAACACCCTTGAACGAAAAAGACTCATTCTCCTGTATCACCCGAAACGGCCCCACCGCCTCCTCCCACAGGTCAAGCCGGAAACGCTCCATAAAGTAGCCCCGGTGATCGGAAAAGAGCTCCTGTTGGGCCACAAAGAGCCCCTTGAGTTCGGTTTCGGTGATAAATATCATGCTGGCGCTGAATTAACCCTGCAAAGGTAGAAAAATATCCCTACCTTTACGGCAAATAAGACACCTTATGAAGTACTCCTTTATTTTTGGAACCGTTTGGGGGGCGATGTGCCTGTCGGGGTTGCAGGCGCAGACCTGCGATTTAAACCATTACCTTAACAAGGCGCTTTCCGGAGCTCCTTTGTTGAAAGATTATCAAAATCAAGTGATTATCAATCAAATCGATAGTCTGATACTAAAAGCCGCCCACAAACCTCAGGTCAATTTTAGTGCCAACCCCTACTGGTCACCCATGGATTCAGGCAATTACGACGCCCTGCTTACCTTGCGTCAAACCATCATCGGACGTAAAAACATAAATACGCAGTTATACAGCTATACCTTAGACAATCAATCCATTCAGAATGCCCAACAGGTGTCGGAACAGGATCTGAAATGTGCCGTCACCCAACAATACATCACCACCTACGGGGTCTTGGAGGAGCTCCTTTTTAACCGTGCGTTGAAAGACTTACTCCAAAAAGAGGAGGTATTGGTGCAAAGATTGACCGAAGCATCGGTATACAGACAGACCGATTATCTGAATTTTCACATCACGGAACAACAGCAACAACTCCTTGTAGACCAACTTTATGCCGACTATCAAAACAACATTGCCTTGCTCAATTACCTCTGCGGAGAGGTCGATACCTCTTTCGTGTACCTGCTTCCTCCGGATATCGCCCTAAGGCCCAACCTGTTGTTTGAAGAGACGCTGCAATACTCCGGCTTTCAAATAGACAGTTTGGTTATAATAAACAATAATGCCCTGATTGATTATGCCTATCGTCCGAAATTGGAAATTTTTTCCGACGCCGGATTGAACAGCTCCTTTGCCCGTCAACCCTACCGCCATTTAGGAGTCGGCATTGGTCTCTCTCTATCCATACCTGTTTACGACGGAGGGCAGCGACAAAAAGAGCACAGCAAGTTATCGGTTTCGGAACAAACGCGAAATCGGTATCAGGATTTTTCGCGGCAACAGTACCGGCAACAAATAGATCAACTGCACCAACAATTATCCCACCTGCAAAAATTAATCGATCAGGCCCGGGAGGTCGTTTCTTCAACCCGTCTATTGGTGGAAGCGTACGGCAAACAACTCCAAACCGGAGACACCTCCGTTACCGAGTATATCTTGGCCATTGGCAATTACATAACCGCCCAACACGTCATTACCCAAAACACAAATAGCAAATTACAAATTATCAATCAAATAAACTATTGGAACCATGAATAGCAGGTACCTACTTTTGCTTGGCCTCCTCCTCTTTTCGTGCCACAATACATCTCCGGAGGACGAGGAGGAGATGCAGGAAACCACAACGCCCGTAACCGTTACCCACTGTGCCCTCGTCGACATGCAGGAAATTGTAGAATTGAACGCCATTTCGGTCTTTCTGCAAAAAAATCAGATCAAGGCAACTACCAACGGATACCTTAAATCCGTAGCCGTACTCCCCGGACAACGCGTAACCAGGGATCAGCCCTTGTTTATGCTCAAAGGGAAAGAGGCCGAACATTTAGGCCTTCTCCTTGACCAACTCGATTCCTCCTCCAAATTTACGGGTGAAATCTGTCTGAGGGCCAACCGTAACGGCTTTGTACAGGACATTTACTATCAAGCAGGAGATTATGTGCTCGAAGGAGACGTTCTGGCAGAAGTCAGCGACGCCGAAAGTCTGGTTTTTATGATGCAACTACCCTACGAATTAACGCCCTGTCTCTCCAAAAATAATCTATTGGATCTACTCCTTCCCGACGGAACCCTCCTCCACGGTACGCGATCCACCTCATTGCCCGCGGTGGATCCTCTTTCCCAAACGCGGAGCGTCGTGATTCGGATTCCTGACGGCGGATCAATCCCGGAGAACCTGATTGCCAAAGTGCAGGTGGTTAAAAATACCCGTCGTAATGTTTTGAGCCTCCCCAAAGCGGCGGTGCTGGCCGACGAGACGCTGGAGCATTTTTGGATCATGAAAATGACCGATGGGGAGTATGCGGTAAAGGTTCCGATTATTAAAGGAATCGAAACCAATGGAATGGTCGAAATCGTATCGCCGGAGCTATCTTTAGAAGACCTCATCCTCGAAACGGGAAATTACGGCTTGCCCGATCGCGCCAGGGTATTGATACAGGAAAAAGAAGAGTAGTCATGAAATTCTTTACCACGTATAAGTCGCCTCTGTCGGTTTTGATCGGAATCATTATCCTGGGAGGCATCGTAGTGTACAGCCGGATGCATTCTTCGTTGTTTCCCGACATTACTTTTCCCAAAGTAAAGGTCATTGCCGACGCGGGACAACAGCCCATCGACAAGATGATGATCACCGTCACTAAGCCCCTTGAAGAAGCGGTCAAAAAGGTAGAGAACCTCCGAACGGTACGGAGTATTACCAATCGGGGAAGTTGCGAAATCGAAGCCTTTATGGATTGGAAAAGCGACATTGACATGGATAAGCAGCGGATTGAATCGCGCATCAATGAGATCCGCCACCTTCTTCCCCAAGAGATCGAAATTACCGTCGAAAAAATGAATCCCTCGATCCTGCAAGTCATGGGCTATTCGCTCGAAGGTGGCGACCGCACCCCGATTGAGATGAAAATGTTGGCTTTATATACCATTAAGCCCTTTCTTTCTCAAGTTAGCGGAATCAGTGAAGTACGGGTATTGGGAGGAAAAACCAAAGAGTACTGGCTGACGCTCGATCAACATAAAATGAGTACCCTTGGCATTACCCCCGAGATGATCGAGATCGCATTGGAAGAGAGCAATTTTTTGGAATCAAACGGATACCTGGCCGACTACCGGATGCTTTACCTGTGTATCACCGATGCCCAACTGCAAAATTTGGATGATCTCAAATATTTGGTCCTCAGCAATGATGGAAAAAGGATTGTGCGACTCGGGGATATTGCCGAGTCGCGTATTCAGGAAGCCAAAGAATACATCAAAATCAACGCCAACGGAAAGGAAGGGGTTCAAATCGCCATTTTTAAGCAACCAAATGCCAATCTGCTGGAGGTGTCGGCCTCTATGAAGCAACAAGTAGCCGCCCTCCAAAATCTTCTTCCCTCAGACGTAAAGATGCAACCCTTTTACATCCAAGCCGATTTTGTAGAAGATACCATCAAAAGCGTCAGCGACAGCCTCTGGATAGGACTGTTGCTGGCAATTTTGGTAGCAATCCTCTTTTTACGCTCCCTCAAAGCCAGCGCCACCATCCTGTTGACCATCCCGGTAACCTTGTGCCTCACCCTTATTCTCCTCTATGCCACAGGAGGCACTTTTAACATCATGACCTTAGGCGCCATCGCCGCCTCTATCGGGCTGATTATCGACGACGCCATTGTGGTGGTAGAACAGATCCACCGCACCCGTGAAGAGTACCCGGGCGACTCCGCCCGAAAGGTGGTCGGAAAAGCCATCGATTACCTCTTTCCGGCCATGGCGGGCTCTTCGGTCAGCACGATCGTTATTTTTATCCCCTTTGTACTGATGAGCGGGGTGGCCGGAGCCTACTTTAAGGTCATGACCAACACCATGATCATTACGCTGATCTCTTCGTTTTTTGTAACGTGGATGCTTTTGCCGGTCATTTACCTGATGCTCTCGCGCAGTGGCGAGCCGGTCAAACCCCAAAAGGTACACGAGGTAAAAAAACAGGCATGGGTACAGTTTTTTGTAGAAAAACCTTGGATGAGTCTCCTCTTTGTGGCGGGACTGATCCTATCCATCGTACTGGTATTGCCCCATTTGGAGACGGGTTTTTTGCCCGAGATGGATGAGGGAAGTATCGTGCTTGATTACGTATCGCCTCCGGGCACTTCGTTGGAAGAGACCGACCGTATCTTGAACGAAGTCGAAAAAATCATCATCGCCACCCCCGAAGTAGTAGCCTACAGCCGTAGAACCGGTACCGAAATGGGATTCTTTATTACCGAAGCCAACTCCGGCGATTACCTGATTCAGCTGCATAAAGAGCGGGAAAAGAGTACTGAGGAGGTGATTGACGATATCCGCAAAAAAATCGAAGCAACGCAACCTGCCCTGCGCATCGATTTTGGACAAGTGATCGGAGATATGTTAGGCGATTTAATGACTTCTGTACAGCCTGTAGAGATCAAAATCTTTGGAGACGATCCCCGCGTATTGAGGGCACTTTCGACCCAGGTAGCCGCTTTGGTGGCAGAGGTCGACGGAACCGAAGATGTTTTTGACGGCATCGTCATTGCGGGACCCTCTATCAATATTGTCCCCAATTACCAAAATCTGGCGCAGTTTGGCATTACTCCGGCCGATTTTCAATTTCAGTTGCAGACCTCGCTCGAAGGAAACGTGGTGGGCGCCGTATTGGAGCGGGAACAAATGACTCCCATCCGCATCCTCTACCCCGACAGCCGGAATATCAGTATGGAAGAGCTCAAAAATGTGCAGGTATTTGCCTCTAACCGCCAACTAATCCCGATTACCTCGCTGGCCCAAATTACGGCCACCTCGGGAGCGGCCGACATCCGGCGCGAAAATTTGAAGATGATGGGGGTTGTATCCGCCCGCCTCAACGACCGCAGTCTGGGGAGCGTCATGGCCGATGTTACAGAGAGAATCAACGCTAACCTCCACCTGTCACCCGGTTTTACCATCGAATACGGAGGGGCTTATAAGGAACAGCAACAGTCGTTTGCAGAGCTTTTGCTGATTTTGATCACCTCCTGTTTGCTCGTTTTTGTAGTCATCCTGTTCCTCTTCAGGAACCTCTTCACGGCCATCATCGTCCTCTTTACCGCCATTTTGGGGGTGGGAGGCAGCTTTTTGCTCCTCTATTTTACCGGCACACCGTTAAATGTGGGCAGCTATACCGGACTGATTATGATCGTGGGCATCATCGGAGAAAATGCCGTATTTACGATTCAACAATTTCGCGCCTTTCTCAAAACCACCGGCGACGCCGAAGAGTCGGTCATCTACGCCATCTCCACCCGTCTTCGTCCCAAACTGATGACTGCCTTTGGCGCCATCATCGCCCTCATGCCTTTGGCCTTGGGCATCGGCACGGGCGCCCAGATGCACCAACCTTTAGCCATTGCCGTAATCGGCGGCTTTTTGGCAGCCATACCCTTACTGCTGATCGTGCTGCCCAGCCTGCTCTTGTTGGGAAGGAGGGTTGCGGTATGAAAACAATAGGAGTTGCTGCCGATCACGCCGGCTTTGCTTTTAAGGAAGAAATAAAAAAACAACTTGTAAATCAAGGCTATGAAGTTGCAGATTTTGGAACTTGCAACAGCCAAAGTATGGATTATCCCGACGTGGCCCATCCCTTGGCTTTGGCCGTGGAACAGGGAGAGGTCTGTGCAGGCGTTGCCCTCTGCGGTAGCGGTAATGGTATGGTTATGACCCTTAACAAACATCAGGGTATACGGGCGGCCCTTTGCTGGACAACAGAGATTGCTGCACTTGCCAGACAGCATAACGATGCTAATATCTGCACTTTACCTGCGAGGTTCATTAACCTTGATACGTCTCTGGAAATTGTAGATACCTTTTTAAACACCTCTTTTGAGAGGGGACGGCACCTGACAAGGGTAAAAAAGATTCCATGTTAATTATTCAAAAACCCATACTGCCCGAATGGGAGGGAGTAACGCCCGAGTCGTCTCCCGAAGGCATTGTTTTGTCGTTAAATAAACCTTATGGCTGGACCTCTGCCGACGCCGTCCGAAAAATCAAATTTACCCTCCAGAAAGAATGGAAACTCAAAAACCTCAAAGTAGGTCATGCAGGCACCTTAGACCCCTTGGCTACCGGCATCCTGCTGATTTGCATTGGCAAGGCAACCAAAGCGGTAGAATCTTTACAAGCTCAGGAAAAAGAGTATATTGCCTCTATTCGTCTGGGGGCGACTACGCCCTGTTTTGATTTAGAAAAAGAGATTGACCATATCTATCCGTACGACCATATTACCCGGGCAGCAGTAGAAAAAGCGCTGGAAAGCATGATCGGACCTCAAGATCAAATGCCTCCTCAATTTTCTGCCAAGATTGTGGATGGGGCTCGTGCCTACGAATGGGCGCGTTCGGGCGTTCAAGCCCCCCTTAAACCTGCGTCCATAGAAATTTATGCCGCTCATCTGCTGCAATACAGACTCCCGGACTTGGTGGTACAAATCCGATGCAGCAAAGGAACCTATATCCGTGCTCTTGCTCGAGACTTAGGCTTGACCTTAGGTAGCGGCGCCCACTTAACCGACTTGATACGAAGCCAAAACGGTTCTTTTATGCTTGACCGATCTGTCACGATGGAAGATTTTACAAAAATTTTTGGACATTAATGAAACTTTTTTCGTTTTTTATCGTATAATTAAAGTTACAATCCCATTATAATGAAACTCGCTCAGTTTAAGTTCAACCTCAATCAGGAAAACATTGCCAAATATCCCACCAAATTTAGGGACGAATCACGACTGATGGTGATCGATCGCCAAACAGGAGCCATTCAACACCACATCTTTAAAGATTTGGTGCAATTTTTAGACGAAAAAGACTTGTTGATCCTCAACAACACCAAGGTATTTCCCGCCCGTTTGTACGGAAACAAAGAAAAAACCGGAGCCGAAATCGAGGTGTTCCTGTTAAGGGAGCTCAATAAGGAACAACGCCTTTGGGACGTTTTGGTAGATCCGGCCCGCAAAATCCGGATCGGGAACAAACTCTATTTTGGAGAAAACGACGCTTTGGTGGCCGAAGTAATCGACAATACCACCTCCAGAGGCCGCACGCTCCGCTTTTTATACGACGGCAGCTACGAAAGTTTTAAGCATACTCTTTATAAACTTGGCGAAATGCCTCTGCCCAAATGGATACGCAAAAAAGTGGAACATATTGATTCGGATCGATACCAAACCATCTATGCCAAACACGAAGGCGCCGTAGCAGCCCCTGCTGCGGGCCTTCATTTTAGCAGAGAACTGTTTAAACGATTAGAAATAAAAGGAGTAGAGAAAACCGAAATTACCTTGCACATGGGTTTGGGACATTTTCGCACCATTGATGTAGAAGACCTCTCCAAACATAAAATGGACTCCGAATCGGTGATAATTTCGGAAGAAAGCGCCAACCTAATCAATGCCACCAAAGCAGCCGGACACCGCGTTGTCGCCGTTGGCGTAACGGTACTCAGGGGTATCGAAACACCGGTAACTACAAGAAAAGAGATCAAACCCTTTACGGGTTGGACCAATAAATTCATTTTCCCTCCCTACGAATTCAGCATACCCGACACCCTAATCACCAATTTTCAACTCCCAAGCTCCACCATGCTGATGTCAGTAACAGCCTTTGGAGGATTTGACCATGTAATGAATGCCTATCAGGTAGCCTTAAAAGAGGGCTACCGATTTGGAGCATACGGCGACGCCATGTTAATAATATAGGAAAAGGAGCGGGAAGATGAGCGGCGACGAACTTTTATACCTTACGGCCTTAAACTTAGCCCTCCGCTATCGCGGCGGCGTTGCCCGTGCCTTGACCGATCATTTTGGTACGGCTTCAGAAATATTCAAACAAACGGCAACTTCTTTATCTATGGCTACCGGAATGGCCCTCGCTATTACCAGCCGCCTATTGTCAAAACAAAACCTGCAAGATGCTGACAACGAGATTAATTGGACACATAAACAGGGAATCAAAACCCACACCATTCACGACCCGACCTATCCCAAACGCCTCTTCCATTGTCCGGATGCTCCCGTTATTCTTTACCAGCGCGGTCCGGCCACACTCTCTCCACCCAAAGCCTTAGCCGTGGTAGGTACCCGCAATGCAACTCCCTACGGACTCCAAGTCACCGCACAAATCATCAAAAAATTAGCCGCAAGAGGAGATTACTGCACCATTATCAGCGGATTGGCTTATGGAATAGACATTGCCGCCCACCGTGCTGCTTTAGAGGCAGGCCTGCCTACCATAGCCGTTTTTGGCTTTGGTTTGGACCACATCCAACCGGCCCAACATTCAGCTACCGCCCAAAAAATTGTGGAACATGGGGCCTGCATCAGCGATTTCCCCTCTAAAACTACCATCACCAAAGCCAATTTTCTCAAACGCAACCGGATTATTGCCGGCTTGGCCGATGGGGTATTGGTAATCGAATCCAGGGAAACCGGAGGGGCCCTCACTACCGCCGAAATCGCCCAATCTTACGACCGCGAAGTGATGGCAACGCCCGGAAGATGGAACGATCCCTGTTCTCGAGGGTGCAACGCCCTGATCCGGGAACAAAGGGCTACTTTGGTGAATAAGGTAGAAGATATCGAACAGCAATTAGGTTGGACGCCCTCCCTACCTCAAGCCTCTTCTAATACAGGTGAAAAAGACCTTTTAGATGCCGGACTCCTGCAAACCCTTGAACAGGGCCCCTGTTCAATAGACCAACTCTACCGGACAAGCGGTATCCCCCTGCCGGAACTCTCTGCACGACTTATGCGCCTGATTATTAAAGGAAGTATTAAACGCATTCATCAAAACCAATACTGCGTTTCATGCTGATCGACACCCATTGCCATTTATATACAGATGCCTTTGATTTGGACCGACAACAAGTAGTAGAGCGATCCATTCAAGCAGATGTACAATACATTATTTTACCGGGTATTGATGCAGAAACCCATTCCGCCCTGATGCGTACCTCAGCCGCATTCCCCCATTTTTGCCTGCCTGCTATCGGTCTACATCCCACCTCAGTATCTACGGATTATGAAAGCGAACTTGATTTTTTGGAACAACAACTCAAAGATACCTCTTTTATTGCCATAGGCGAAGTCGGCATAGATGGTTATTGGAGTCAAGAGTTTATAAAACAACAATGTGAAGCATTTGAGCGCCAGCTTGAATGGGCCGCTCATTACAACTTGCCGGTAATTATCCACAGCCGGAGTGCCTTTGACAAACTTTTCGAACTCCTTTATCTCAGGCGCAGCCTCAACATCAGGGGGGTATTTCATGCTTTTTCGGGGAATTATCAACAGTTCAGGCAATTGCAAAAATGTGGAACTTTTAAGATTGGAATCGGAGGGGTACTGACCTACAAAAACGCAGGGTTAGCCCAAACGGTGGCCAAAATCGACCCCTCTTTCTTCCTTCTCGAAACCGACGCCCCCTGGCTTACTCCCGTCCCCCACAGAGGCCAACGCAACGAGAGCGCTTACCTTTCGTTTATTGCCCAGCGATTATCGGAAATCTTGGAAAAGCCTTACGAAGAAATCGCCTGCATTACCACCCAAAACGCTTGTTCATTATTCAATATCTCTTAACTTTGTGCCTCCATGAGACCCAAGATTCTGATCATCTATACCGGAGGCACAATTGGCATGAAACATGACCCAAAAAGTGGGACGTTAATGCCTTTTAACTTCTTGCAAATCACACAAGAAGTGCCTGATCTCCAAAAATTCGACTACCAATTAGACACCCTTTCTTTTGAGCCCTTAGTAGACTCTTCCGATATTATGCCTGACTTTTGGGTACAATTGGCCGAAACCGTTCGGGAACACTACCACTTATACGATGGTTTTGTAGTGCTGATGGGAACAGACACTATGGCTTATACAGCTTCTGCCCTGAGTTTTATGCTGGAAGATTTAGAAAAGCCCGTCATCTTAACCGGCAGCCAGCTCCCCATTGGCATATTGCGTACAGACGGCAAAGAAAATTTTATTTCTGCCGTAGAAATTGCCGCCGCTAAAGGCCCGGATGGGAGGCCGCAAGTGCCGGAAGTCTCTATTTTTTTCGAAAGTCAACTTTTTCGCGGTAACCGAACCACCAAATACAACGCCGAACAGTTCAAGGCTTTTCTCTCGCCAAACTATCCTCCCTTAGCCGAAGCAGGCATCCATATAAAATACAACCACAGTTTTATCCGTTACCCCAAAAGTTGGAACAGGCCTTTGAAAATTCATACCCATGTTTGCTGTGATTTGGCTATCCTCAAATTATTTCCGGGCATTCAAGAAAAAACAGTCAGGGGTATCTTATCCATACCCGGACTCAGGGCAATTATTTTAGAAACCTACGGATCCGGCAACGCCCCCACCCTCTCCTGGTTGATCCGGGCTTTGCAACAAGCGATTGAAAAAGGCATCCTGGTCTACAACGTGAGCCAATGCTATGCCGGCAGCGTAGCCATGGAAACTTATGCTACCGGCATAAGGCTTAAGGAGGTCGGCGTACTCAGCGGACACGATATTACCACCGAAGCCGCCGTGGCAAAGATGATATTATTAACAGGTCAATTTAGTGATAATAAAATTATTACGGAAATGATCAACCAAAATCTAAGGGGAGAAATTACAATTTAGTAGCAGGTATATAAAAAATTTTGCGTACATTGCGCGGTATTTTAGGAGAGGGAGAGGTGGCCGAGTGGTCTAAGGCGCACGCCTGGAAAGTGTGTGAGCTCCAAAAGGGCTCCGCGGGTTCGAATCCCGCCCTCTCCGCAAAATATATGTAAGTAAATGATTTTAAATAAATTAAAAAAATAATTGTTAAACCACTTAATCACAAAAACTTTATGAAAAAACTTTTCATGATCTTAGCCGTACTTGGCTTTTTTGGCATTTCGGCTCAGTATGCAGTTGCTCAGGTAACCAGTTCGGCAGACCTTATGTCCGCTTCGTCCGGAGAACCAATTCATCAACAATTGAAGACTCAGTTTATTGACGGAGGCCCCGCATTCATGGCCGTCATCCTCCTCTGTTTGATTATTGGTCTAGCCCTTGCTATTGAGCGTATTATCTACCTCTCTTTGGCTACCACCAATTCAAAGAAACTACTGAACAAAATAGAAGATGCCTTTGCCAGCGGCGGCGTAGAAGAGGCCAAAGAGGTCTGTCGTACTACACGCGGACCGGTGGCCAGTATTTTTTATCAGGGATTGCTCAGAATGGACCAAGGTATGGAAGTAGTAGAAAAATCGATTGTATCGTACGGTTCTGTTCAAATGAGTCAATTGGAAAAAGGACTCTCCTGGATCCAGCTCTTTATTGCCGTAGCGCCCATGTTGGGGTTTTTGGGAACAGTAATCGGTATGGTAGGCGCTTTTGACGCTATCCAAAAAGCCGGAGATATTTCTCCCAATATTGTGGCCGGCGGTATGAAAGTAGCCTTGATTACCACTATCGGCGGTTTGGTCGTAGCCATTATTCTCCAATTCTTTTATAACTTCCTTGTTTCTAAAATCGACTCTATTGTTATAGATATGGAAGACGCCTCTATCTCCATGGTAGATATTCTGTCCAAATCCCAAAAGTAAGTTTTTCTGTAAAATCGTTATTCAGATGAAAAAATTACTCAATATATTAATATATCTCATATTTGCAGTTACTGCCGTGGTGCTGGTCTACTTTTGGATGGCAAAAGACGAAAGAGTGGGCACTCTTTTAGTGTGGGGCTATATCGTCTTGGCTTTAGGTATTGTCTTGCTGCTCCTGACCCCTTTGTTCAATATTGCCTCCAATCCAAAGATGTTAAGGAAAATGGCCGTTAGCATCGGCTTTATTGTCGTGTTGTTCGGTTTGGCCTTTCTTCTTTCTTCCGGGGACCAAACAATCTCTACTGCCATGAAGCCCGATCCCCCTAAGGCACAAACCTTAAAAATTATCGATACCGGACTGATTGCTACCTACTTCTTACTGGCTATTGCGCTGTTATCTGTTTTAGGAGGCTCTGTGTTGGCTTCTATTAGAAACCGTTAATCAAGAAATTGTTATGGCAAAACCAGCAGGTGAAATTAATGCAGGCTCCATGGCCGACATTGCCTTTCTGATGCTTATCTTCTTTTTGGTAACCACTACCATGGACGTTGATGCCGGATTGCAGCGCCGTTTGCCAGAGATGCCCGACGAGAACCAACAGCAGGAGAAAGTAGAGATAAACCGTCGAAACATTTTGGTGGTGATGATCAATTTGAACGATCGTATCTCTGCAGGAGGGCAGCCAATTGATATCAGCCAGTTGAAAGATAAGGTTAAAGAATTTATCTTAAACCCGGTTGACAATCCAAATCTTCCCGAAAGAGAGATCAAAGAGATCGAAAACTTTGGTCCTTTTCCCGTTTCTAAGGGCGTTGTATCTCTGCAAAACGACCGCGGAACCAGTTATGATGCCTATTTAAGGGTGCAAAACGAATTGGTAAAAGCATATAACGAAGTGCGTGATGATTTTTCCATGCGACATTTTGGTAAAGTATATATTGCTTTGACGGATGAAGCACAGCAAAAAGTAGTGCGCGACTGTATTCCCTCTAACATTTCCGAGGCAGAACCCAAGGATATTGGAGGACAACAACAAAAAAGACGTTAATAACAGGAGGTTTATTATGGCAAAATTTGTAAGAAAAGGAAAGGGCGGAATGCCCGCTATTAATACGGCTTCGTTGCCCGACGTGATTTTTATGTTGTTGTTTTTCTTTATGGTAACAACGCAATTGCGGGAAATGGAGAGCAAGGTTATTGTTCGTGTTCCCGAAGCTTCGGAGGTGGCTAAATTAGAGCGAAAGGATTTGGCCAGCTACATCAGTATCGGGATGCC
>WRJW01000210.1 GCA_009778375.1 Bacteroidota bacterium | reverse complement strand
CGACAGCAGAAAGACCCGAACTATGGATATTCGTCTTATTTTCAGACAAAAAAAGGATAATGCCAAGAAAAAGAAAGGAATAATAAAGGCCCCCAATCCAAACAACTTGCCCACCAAAAAATGAGACCACAAAAAACCCAACTTGCCTCCTCCGTTTTCTACGTTATCAACAGCCGTAAAGGGAGTAAAAATGTCGGGGTGCCACAACAGGCTCTGATCCTGCGCCCAGGTAAACAAAAACGAAATCAGGGCTACCAAAGTGTAGATCCCAAACAAGCCGAAAAAGAGGCCGCCCACAATCCGCCACGCTTCCATCCCTCTGGGAGCGGGTGCGGCTTCGGGGTTTGGTTTCCTTTTTTTCATCTTCTCCTTGCGTTATTCTGTAATTCGCTCTATTTGAGCGCCCAGCGCATTCAATCGCTGATCAATATTTTGATAACCTCTGTCGATTTGTTCAATATTGTCTATGCGGCTCTCTCCTTGGGCGCTGAGGGCGGCAATCAGCAGGGCAATACCCGCCCTGATGTCGGGAGATACCATGCGCATACCGCGCAGGGGCAAACTGCGGTCCAAACCGATAACCGTGGCGCGGTGGGGGTCGCAAAGAATGATTTGGGCCCCCATATCGATCAGTTTGTCTACAAAAAAGAGGCGGCTCTCGAACATCTTCTGATGAATCAATACCGATCCTTTGGCCTGAGTAGCCACCACTAAAAAGACGCTCAGCAGGTCGGGGGTGAGGCCGGGCCAGGGGGCATCGGCGATGGTCATAATCGAACCGTCCATAAAAGATTCGATTTCATAATGTTCATGGGCGGGAATATAGAGGTCGTCCCCTCTGCGTTCAAAGCCAATGCCCAAACGACGGAACTGAGCCGGAATAATCCCCAATTGGTCATAACACACCTCTTTAATCGTCAGGGCGCTGCCTGTCATGGCGGCCAGACCAATAAAACTTCCGATTTCGATCATGTCGGGTAAAATCCGGTGCTCCGTACCCTGAAGCCCATTCACGCCCTCGATGGTAAGCAGATTGGAGCCAATACCTTGTATCTTAGCCCCCATGCGTACCAACATCGAACAAAGTTGCTGGAGATATGGTTCGCAGGCTGCGTTGTAAATCGTTGTGGTACCTTGGGCGAGCACTGCGGCCATGACAATATTGGCGGTTCCTGTTACAGAAGCCTCATCCAACAACATATAGGCGCCTTTTAATGATTTGGCCTCTATTTTAAAACAATTTAGCGCCATATCGTGGGAGAGGCCGGCGCCGAGCATTTCGAGTCCAATAAAGTGGGTGTCCAAACGACGCCGACCGATTTTGTCTCCGCCGGGGCGGGGCATATAAGCCAGACCAAAACGGGCCAACAGCGGGCCTGCCAGCATGACCGACCCCCGGAGGGCTGTGGCTTTTTTCATAAAATCCGTTGTATGGAGGTAATCCATACGAATCTGTTTGGCGCAAAATGTATAGGAATCGCCCCCCAAGGCTTGCACCTCCACCCCCAAATCGCCCAACAATTCAATCAGTTTATTTACATCCAAAATATTGGGAACATTATGGATGGTCATTTTTTGATCGGTAAGCAATACGGCGCTTAATATCTGTAAAGCCTCATTTTTTGCTCCTTGGGGGAGTATCGAACCCGATAATCGGGCCGATCCCCGCACCCTGAACGCTGCTGCCATGATCTAAAATTTTTGTGGTTTTTTCTTCCGTTTCTTAAAGCGGTTGCCTCCTCCCAAGCGTATCTGCCCGTTTCGAGACTGTAAATAGGCTTGACGTACCTGCTCTCCCTGCACCTCATCCATCTTGAATCCTTCGGGTACATGGAGACGCCCCTTGGTAAGCATGGACAGATCGGTAAATATGGTTTGGTCCGACACGCTCTCCTTATTCCATATCAGGTATTGCTTACGCATATAATAGGCCAATTCTTTGACCATTTCGTCCCGATCCGCGCCCGGCTTCCTTTGGGCGAGGGCCTCTGCCATATTTTGAATGTTTCGCCCGTAATAATTCACTTTTAGGGGTTTGTCTTCCAAACCTATCCGATTGGGCGCTATTCGAAAAGATTCAGAAGTAGGAGGAGTAAAAGGGGCTTCTATATCCAATTCGAAATTGGAAATAACAAATACGTGATCCCAAAGCTTATGCTTGAAATCATTCATATCTCTTAACTGCGGATTGAGTATGCCCATGGCGTGTACCACCGCCCGCACCTGTTCGCTTCTTTTTTCTTTATCGGGTATTGTTTTTACCTTTTGCAATAACTTTTGCACATACCTGCCGTATTCGGGCATGATCAACTTTTCTCTCTGAGTATTGTAATCCATGGATATTAAATAAAGTGCAAAGGTAGCATTTTTTTCGAAAGAGCGCAGAAGAGGATTAGATCCGTTCTGCCTGCTGCAACTCCATCCACCCTTGCCGCCTGTCGGCCAATTCAATACGCGCCCATCCGCCTACCTGATCCAAAATGCGCATCTTGGCGCCTTCGTGAATGATAAAGAGGTCTTTACCTTGTTGATCAGGAGCGCTCTTGATGTAGGCTACCGACGTCATTACCACGGCATAATCATGCCGGTTCTGTACTCTTTTTTGACTCCATCCCAACGAAAAGGCACAAATACATAAGAGAAATGCAAGCAAGGAGAGGTAAAAAGCGAGACGACGTCCTCCTCGACTCCGCCCAAAGAAAAAGAGAAGCAACAAGAGGGCCGACCCGCTCAGGAGTAACAGGGAACCCCAAGCCCATTGGTTGGGCGAAAAACTATCCCGCACCTCTTTAATCCAGGTATGGAGGAAAAATTCGGGTGGGTTTTCGATCTTATCTAAGCAAAAACGGTTGACCAAATCAAGGTTGTAAAGGATATCGGGGTTTTGAGGTTCCAACAATTTGGCCCTTTCGTACCAAAGCACAGCCTTGGCGTATTGCGCCAATTTAAAAGCGCAGTTACCCAGATTATAGTAGAGGGGTGCCGATCCAAAGCCTTGATTATAAATTGCCGTATACACATCGCAGGCTTCTTGAAAATCAGCCTGCATATAGGCGCTGTTTGCCCTGGCCCATAAAGAATCTACCGGTTGGGCAAATAAAGAGAGGGTGATGCTCCCTGCGACACACAATAAAAGAATCTTTCTTTTGCTCATACCACTGCTATTTTATGGTTTGTTCCAGATTGCTGATCAAGGTCAAAGCCCGATCGTAAATTTTATCCATAGCTCCCGCTTCGGGGGCGGGGGCGTAACGGGCATATTCGCACGATTCTATCAGGTCTAAAAAGGCAGATACCGACTCTTCGGATGCTTTTCGTTCTCTTAGTAAAATGCATACCGGTTCCTTGGCGTGATCTGCCGGGGGGAGCCCCAATTTGTCTCCCACGTAGCCCCATAAGGCGCGATGAACCTCTTCGTAAAAACGAATATGATCACCGGATTTAAGGAGTTCACCACCTCTTTTGAGCCTGATCTTAGCCTGTTTATTGGCTTTTCTGCTTTTTACCGACACCAAATCCCTATTCCGCGCCCGCTGCCTCAAGAGCCACTGGTAAGCTGCAAAGAAACCCGCCACTACTATGGCTGCCAAGGCCCAAAACAAAGGCGATCCCATAAAGAGGCGCCCCAAAGGAACCAAGGCCGGCAGGGCCGTGCGGATATAGCGGATATCCTGCCCTAACGTCCGTACCGCCACTTGACCCACACCCGGGTCGTATCCTACGATAGAAGAGTTTCCGCTTCCCTTTCCCACCCTGAGGGTAAGGGGGTTGGATTTAAGGGTCACGTAACTTTTTTTGGCCACGTCCCAATAAGAAAATTCCACAGGATCTAAGATAAAGGTACCGGCGCTTCGTGGAATAACCGGATATTCAAACTGTTTGGTTCCTGAGATGGTATTTCCTCGACTCTTTGAATTGTCGGTGGTACGGGTGTCATAAACCTCAAAATCGACCGGAAAAGCCACCTTGGGCGCCTCAATCAAATTTACATTTCCCTCTCCCGAAATACGCACCGCTATCGAGACAGCGTCGTGGGCATTAAGGGTATCTTTGTCTGCCGAGACCGATAAGGAATAGGAGCCTACTGCTCCTGTAAAAGAGGCCGGAGCACCGGCAGGCAGGGGCTGAACGTTGACCGTTTGCACCGGAGTAGCAACGCGCTTGCGTACCGTTTGATAATCGTCAAAGAACATATCGAACATACTCCGATTCTGGTTGCTGCGGCGCACCTGAACCATACAGACCAATTCCGAAGGATCTATCTTAATCGCTCCTGTTTGTTGAGGCAGCAATACATACCGACGCAGCAGGGCAACACGGTAAATTTTTCCGCCTATATTTTCCTCCGTAAAATTAACGGTAGAAGGGGTTTCGGTCTCCTGACTCCAAAAACCGGTAAAAGTCGGGAAACGCACGTCGCTAAAACCCTCTACAGGCACCCTGGCATAGAGCCTTAAAGTAGCCGTAATCGGCTCTCCCTTAACTACATCTATCTTATTCAACTCAAGACGCAAGTAGAGATCCTGAGCGGAGATCTCTCCGGTAGCGCCTGACGGGATACCGGGATCACGCTCCTGAGGCGCGGCTTCGCCTTTAATTACCTCAATGGTAACGGGATCACTTTGTATGGTCTTCCCCTCTACCACTACCGATCCGCTGCCAATGGTGATCTTTCCCTCCTGCATGGCCTCCACTACGTATGTATAACCTGTGGAGAACCACGACGTCCGTTGACCGTTAACATTGCTTTGTCCTTGAGAGGTAGAGGAGGTGGGGCCTGCCAATACGGAAAAGGCATCCAAGGGAGGAGGCGTAAAGTTTGTGGCAGCGGCATTGACCGAAAATACCAACCGAAAAGGGGTACCCAATTGTACCACCCGAGGCGCGTCCACTGTCAAGGCGGTTTGGGCCTGAGTGCCCGAGACCCCTAATAACAAGATTGCACAAACAATGATTTTTCTCATATCCTCTTAGTTTACCAATTCTTACCCGTTCTCTGCTGCTGTTGGGCTTTGGCTTTTTCTTTATTTACTTTTTCCTGTGTTTCTTTCTCTTTTTGCTGCATCGCTTCTAACATTTGCAAAGCCGATTGGGGTGTAATTTTGGGAGGGGCTTCCTGCTCTTTTTGATCCTGATTTTGGTCTTGCTGTCCCTGATTTTGCTCTTGGTTTTGCTCCTGATCATCCTGATCCTGCTGAGCTTCTCCCTGATTTTGATCCTGATCCTCCTGGTTTTGAAGCATCTTTTGGGCGTATGCCAAATTAGACTTGGTCTCCATATCGTTAGGACGCAACCGCAAAGAGTGTTTATAGGAGTCTATGCTCTCGGCATATTTCTTTTGCATCAATTGGGTATTGCCCAGATTGTGAAAAGCGTTGGCCCGTTGCAGGGGCGTAGAGAGCGAATCGATCCTTGATTTGAGTTCGTTTTCGGCCTGTTCGTACTGATCCTGTTTGTACTTGGCGTTACTAAGGTTATAGTGGGCCGTAAAAGAGGTCGAATCTTTTTCTAAGGCACGACGATACTCCAATTCGGCGGAAGCAAACTTTCCTCGGCCAAAAGCCTGATTTCCCCTCCGCACTTCGGCCCTGTCGGGTTGGGCCATCAGCACGTTGACCGATAATACCAAAAGGGTAATGGTGATAGAATACCTCATCGCTTATTCCTCCTTATTTTTTGATCCCAAAACATCAAAGCTCTTTATTCTGCGTCCTTTTCGGTTGTGTACCAAAAACTCGAGCAAGAGAAAAAAGAGGGCGATGCCAAAAAAGTACATATATTGTTCGTCAAAATCTTCAAAAACCTCTGAGCTGAATGTTTGCCTGTCCAATTCGTGAATCCCGTCCACAATCGCATCCAGCCCGAATTCGCTGTTTCCCGCCCGCATATAGGTACCGTTCCCTATACGCGCAATCTCAATAAGCGTACCTTCGTCCAACTTGGTGACAACAATATTTCCCTGCTCATCCTTTAACAAATCGCCGTTGGAGAGTGGAATGGGTTTGCCCTGGTCCGATCCGATGCCTATGCAAAAGATGCGCACTCCCGATGCTGAGGCCATTTTTGCCGCTTCCAAGGCCTCTTCTTCGTGATCCTCTCCGTCTGTAATTAAAATAAGCGCCCTGCTGTTTTCGGCCACACCGCTAAAACTCCGCAATCCGGTGGTAATCGATGCTCCTATATTGGTCCCCTGTCGCGCCACTGAGGCGGTAGAAATCGAACTTAAAAAAATCTTGGCCGACACATAATCGGTGGTAATGGGCAATTGCACAAAGGCGTCACCGGCAAAAACAATCAGTCCTATCCGGTCTTGCTGCAACTTGTCGACCAAACGGGAGATGGCCATTTTGGCGCGTTCCAATCGGTTGGGGCTGTAATCCTGAGCCAGCATCGAATTGGAAACGTCCAAGGCAATCATTATCTCGACGCCCCTCCGCTCTACCTCTTTGACCCTGACTCCGATCTGGGGGCGGGCCAATCCTACGGCAAAAAAGAAGAGGGCTATGGCATAAAGGATCAATTTAACCCAGGCCCGTCGTGTAGATACGCGGGGAGTCAGCCTACCGACTAATGCGGGATCGCCAAAACGCTTTAACGCCTTTCGCTTGCGGTATAACATCACCCCCTGAAGCAAAAAGAGGAGGGGAATAAGGGCAATTATCAGTAAATATTCTATTTGTGCTAAATGTACCATCAAAATTGATTAAGGGAGGGTTCTTAATACCACTAAGCGCAACAGCAACTCCAGCGCAAGGGCCAAAAGGCAAATCAGGGCAAATTGCATGAACAACTCCTTGTAAACGGGAAAAGAATCGACTAAAGTTTTGGTTTTTTCCATTTTATTGATCTCTCCATATATTTCCATCAACTTGGTGTTGTCGGTAGCCCTGAAATAGGCCCCATCGGTAATCTGAGAAATCTGACGGAGCAAATCTTCGTCGATCTCTACCTGCATCTGCTGAAGGACAACGCCGTATGGCGTAGATACCGGATAGGGTGCCGTGCCCATAGCCCCTACTCCAATGGTGTATACCCTGACACCAAGGGTTTTGGCAATTTCTGCCGCCGTAAGGGGAGCAATTTCGCCCCGATTGTTGACTCCGTCGGTAAGCAAAATAACCACCTTGCTCTTGGCATCGCTCTCTTTGAGGCGCGCCACTGCCGTGGCCAATCCATTGCCTATGGCCGTACCATCCTCGATAAGGCCGGGCTGAATATCTTTCATCATGTTGATGAGGGTGGCCCGGTCGGTGGTCAGGGGACATTGGGTATAACTCTCTCCCGCAAAGACCACAATACCCATCCGATCCGATGGGCGGCCGGCAATAAATTGAATGGCAATATCTTTAGAGGCGCCAATCCGGTCAGGAGTAAAATCCTTAGCCAGCATGCTGCCGGAAATGTCCATGGCCAGAATTATATCAATCCCTTCTGTATCTGTACGCTCAAAAGCAGAAGAAGAACGGGGCCGAGCCATGGCAACAATAAGGGCCGATATGGCTATTAATCTGCATATAAAAGGGATATGTCTGAACCAAGTTCTCCATTTACCGCCGGCGCGACGCAAAGGGGCCAATGCGGGAATGCGCAGCGACGGTCCGTCTCCGTGTAGGGCCCTCCAAAGGTAAAGGCTCAGTACAGGAACAAGCAACAGTAATAAATACAATATCTTGGGATATTCGAAAAACATCAGGCGTCCTCCTCTTTCTCTTTGACTTCAGGCGCTTCTTCTTGAACCAACATAGTGGCCTGTACAAAATGTACCACAACGGGAATCGCCTCTTCATTTTCTGCAGCCCCTGCCTGATATTTAGCAAATTTGACCAAATCGGCCGTTTCGAGCATCGCGCTCAATGCTGTCAATAAAGGCTTATCCAATGCCTCTTGTTTCAACGACTCCAGCAGTTCCGTACTGGTTTGCTCCATGGCTTGTATGCCCCAACGCGCTGCTACATAGATTCGGAGGACGTCGGTTACCGCGGTATAAAAGAGTTTGACTTTGCCGTTTTGCCACAGTTTTTGGGCTTTAATCTCTTCTAATTGCCTAAATGCCACTAAATACGCCGGCTCTTTGGGCTTTGGCTTCCCAAACAGGGGGCGCTGCTCTTTGCGGTAGCGTATCCAGCGGTAGAGGGCATAAGCCAGCAGCAACAACAGCAGCAGCACTCCGCCCCAGGGCAATACCTCTTTGACCGTTACCGGGTAGGTCATTTGGGCCTTGATGTCAAAAGGCTGATAGGTAGTAGTATCTATGGGAATGGTGGTTACTTCTAAGGCAGGTCCGGCAAACCAAAGAGTATCTATGGCGCCGGAGGGGCGGAGCAGATAGAGGGGCATGGGGGGCAAGAGGTACGAGCCGCTGTCAAAGGAGGTGATGCGGAGGTCGCTCTGAAAAATCCATTCGCGACTCCGTCGTCCCTTGATGGTATCGATTTTGGCCTCCAGCAACTCAACGCCCGGCACCAACTCTTTGGAGAGTTCCACGGCAAACTGGGCGGCGCTTCCGGCAGGGGCCTTCACCGACATACGCCACAGAGCCTGATCACCAATCAATAATGTATCTTTATCTTTGATCAATTCGGAGGGCAAAAAGCGACTCGAATCGGGAACGACCACAAACTGCTGCGCCACCACTTCTTTGGAACAGACGCACATAATTAGCAACGTCAGGGTATAAAAAAACGCGCGCTTCATATCAGGCCCTCCTCTTAAATAGTCGAATAAGTTCCTGTACATAATCTTGATGGGTGCCAATGCTTACGTTGTCAATGCGGTACCTCAGCAAGAGTTGTTTGACCGACTCCTCCGCTTCGCGGTTCCACGCACGGTAGTGGCGACGCAACCGCCGCGACGAGGTATCAATCCACGTTTCGGCATCGGTCTCGGCGTCAGCTACCCGCAACAGGCCGATGTCGGGCAGCTCCTCTTCGCGGGGGTCATAGACGCGAACTACCGCCAAATCGTGTTTGTTGGCGGCAATCTTAAGGGCCTCTTCAAAGCGCGGTTTTTGCGCCTCATCAAGGTCCAGGAGGTCGGAAAGCAAAAAAACGGTACTTCTCCGTTTGAGGGCATTAGTCAGGTAGCGCAACGCCTCTGCAATGTCGGTGCCTTTATTTTTGGGCTCAAATTCCAATAACTCCCGTATAATACGCAGTAAATGAGACCTTCCTTTTTTGGGAGGAATAAACAGTTCTACTTTATTGCTAAAAAATAAAGCCCCTACCTTGTCGTTGTTGATGGAGGCAGAAAAAGAGAGCACCGCCCCGATTTCGGCCACTAACTCTTTTTTAAATTTGTGGGTAGTTCCAAAGAGGCGCGATCCGCTTACGTCTACCATCAACATAACGGTCAATTCCCGCTCCTCTTCAAATACCTTTATAAAAGGAGCATTTAGTCGGGCGGTTACGTTCCAGTCCATAGATCGGACGTCGTCGCCGTACTGGTACTCGCGCACCTCGCTAAAAGCCATCCCTTTCCCTTTAAAGGCTGAGTGATACTCTCCGGCAAAAATCTGGTGCGACAGCCCTCTGGTTTTAATCTCTATCTTGCGGACATTTTTTAAAAGCTCGTTGGACATACTACGGAACTTCCACGGCGTTAATAATTTCGGTTACAATTTCTTCGGAGGTAATATTCTCGGCCTCCGCCTCGTAGGTCAATCCGATCCGGTGGCGCAATACCTCGTAACATACGGCACGTACATCTTCGGGAATCACATAACCACGCCGTTTGATAAAGGCGTAGGCTTTGGAGGCCAAAGCCAACGAGATACTGGCACGGGGAGAGGATCCGTAGGCAATCAAATCGACCAATTTATCGAGTTTGTACTCGCCGGGGGTACGTGTGGCGTAAACAATATCCACAATATACCGCTCAATCTTTTCGTCCATATAGACCTCGCGCACCACTTCGCGCGCCTTGACAATATCCTCGGGTTTGAGGACGCAGGAGGCGGTGGGAAAGACCCCCGAATTGTTCATGCGGATGATCAATTTTTCCTCCTCCTTTTTGGGGTAGGTCACCACCACTTTAAGCATAAAACGGTCGACCTGTGCTTCGGGAAGTGGATAAGTACCCTCCTGCTCAATGGGGTTTTGGGTAGCAAGGACCAAAAAAGGCTCCGGAAGTTTATAACTGTTGGGGCCAATGGTGACCTGACGCTCCTGCATCGCCTCCAACAAGGCGCTTTGAACCTTGGCGGGAGAACGGTTGATTTCGTCGGCCAAGACAAAATTCGCAAAAATCGGTCCCTTTTTTACCAAAAACTCCTCCGTTTTTTGGCTGTAAATCTGCGTTCCGATCAGGTCGGCGGGCAAGAGGTCGGGTGTAAACTGAATCCGACTGAATTTGGCATCTACCACAGAAGCAAGTGTATTGATGGCTAATGTTTTGGCTAATCCGGGCACCCCCTCCAAAAGAATATGTCCGTTGGCTAAAAGTCCGATTAACAAATTTTCTACCAATTGCTTTTGCCCTACAATCACCTTGTTCATTTCCATGGTAATAATGTCCACAAAAGCGCTCTCTAAGCGGATGCGGTCGTTCAACTCTTTGATGTTTACGGTTTCCATATTGAATGATTTTGTATTTTTGTCTTTGGTTATTAGAATAATCTGCAAAATTAATAATTTTTCTTATGCGTTATTTTATTCGTCTCTCGTTTTTGGGTACGCGGTACAGCGGTTGGCAAATCCAGCAAAACGCCCCAAGCGTGCAAGCCGAAGTGGTGCGGGCCCTGAGCCTGCTGCTGGGAGAATCCGTCTCGGTGGTAGGAGCTGGACGCACCGACGCCGGCGTTCATGCATTGAATTATGTAGCCCATTTTGATGCAAAATCCGATATTTCTAAAAACGCTACGGAGTGGTGCTACAAATTAAATGCCATACTTCCGCCCGATATCAGCATACAGGCCATTTCGGCTGTATCCAAAGATGCCCACGCCCGCTTTAACGCCCTGTCGCGTACCTACCTCTACCATATACATAACTACAAAAACCCTTTTGTAGATTCTTTCTCTACTTTTTGCCCATTCGAATTGAATATGGACGTGATGAACCACTCTGCCTCACTCCTTTTGGGTACCCACGATTTTAGCAGTTTTGCCAAATTACACGGAGGCAGTAAAACCAATATTTGTACCGTTCATCAGGCCTTTTGGTCTAAGCCGGAACCATGTTTGCATCATTTGGCCGGAGAAGGGCATTGGGCCTTTTCCATCAGCGCCGATCGATTTTTGCGTAATATGGTCAGGGCTATTGTAGGCACCCTGTTAGAAGTAGGCAGGGGTAAGATTCCGCCCGAAGCAATCACTAATATTTTAGAAAAAAAAGAACGAAAGGCAGCCGGCGCTTCTGTTGCGGCACAAGGTTTGTATCTTTATAAAATCGCGTATCCTTTTATTGTTTATTAATATTATCACTATTTTTGCAACAAAAACAATATGATTTTAACTTTATTACAAGTAGACGTAGAAGCCGTAACAATGCAGTCGTCAAGATCCATCTCTATGATAGACATGGCTTTTAAAGGGGGATGGATTATGATTCCGCTCCTGTTGCTCTCTATCATTGCCCTCTATATAATTGGAGAACGCTGGTGGACCATCCGTCTGGCATCAAAGCAGGATCAAAATTTTATGAACAACATCCGTGATTTTATTCTTGACGGAAAATTTTCTTCGGCTCAATACCTCTGCCAGACCCAGGCAACCCCCACTGCCCGTTTTGTGGAAAAAGGGCTGGAACGGATCGACCGCCCCTTGAACGATATTCAGACCGCCCTCGAAAATGTGGGGAATTTAGAAATCGCCCAACTGGAAAAAGGACTCCCGATGTTGGCCACTATTTCCGGAGGGGCCCCCATGCTTGGTTTTTTAGGGACGGTAATCGGCATGGTTCAAGCCTTTTACAATATGTCCCAAGCCGGAAACAACATAGATATTACCCTCCTGTCCGGCGGTATTTATACGGCCATGATTACCACGGTGGCGGGTTTAATTGTGGGCATTATCGCCTACTTTGGCTATAACTACCTCACCGCCCGTATTGGCCATATTATGCACGCCATAGAACGCAATATGATTGACTTTATGGAGTTGCTGCAGGAAAAAAGCACCAAAGAATAAAGAACCTCATTCATGGCACTCAAACGAACCACAAAGGCAGAGCCTGCTTTTAGCATGGCATCGATGACCGACATCGTCTTTTTGTTACTCATCTTCTTTTTGATTACCTCTACTTTAGTCAATCCAAATGCCCTCAAACTGTTGCTTCCTAAAAGCAGTAATCAGGTAACAGCCAAACCTATGGTCAGCGTATCGATCAAGCACTATCCGGCCCAAAACCGTTTTACCTACCATATTGACGGCAACCAGCAGCCCGTTGCCTTTGGCGAAATCGAACCGGCTGTGCAACAAAAACTCCGCAACACCGACGACCCTACCATCTCCCTCCACGTAGACAAGAGCGTACCCATGGAACAGGTAGTGCAAGTCATGAACATTGCCAAGCGAAACAATTATAAGATCATATTAGCCACCGCCCCCGAATAATATATGACCGTAGCAGACCATATCCAACGAACAAAGAGACAAAGCAAGGTGTTGGGAGGAGGCGCGGCCCTCTTCTTTCACGCCCTCCTTTTCCTGTTGTTCCTGAGCGCCGGCTTACATCCCGTATATCCCGAACCTCAGGATGAGGGTATATTGGTCGAATTTCTGCCCGACCCCCAACCCATCGCCCCTCGAGTACTTCCCGGTCAGGAGCCTCGAACTCCCGAACCTACCCCTGATAGAGATATCCGCTTGGTGCAGCAGGCCACCCAACCCGAAGTCGTACCCGGCAAAGCACGGACGCAGGCAAGCACTTTGGGTGAGATCGGAGAGGTGGAGCGGCAGGAACCGCCTCCGCCTGTGACCATTAACCGGCGGGCGCTCTATCAGAGTCGCGACACCGGAGATTCCCTTGCCGAGCAAAGCAACCGCGTTGTAAGCGCAACCATGCAGGCCGGCCCTCCCGATGGAAATACCCGGCAGGGCCATCCGGACGGAACGCCTTCTGCCAACCTGCCCGGCCGCAATGTTGTGGGTTCCCTGCCTTTGCCTGCTTACAACACCAATGCGAGCGGAACGGTGGTGGTACGGATTGTAGTAGACCCTGACGGAAAAGTAACGGGCGCCGCTGTAAACGGAGCGGGTACGACCACTTCGGAGAAGAGCCTCAGGGATGCCGCTGTAGAGGCAGCCCTCAAAGCAAGATTCAACAACGTGAGCACTTCTGTATTTTCCTCTCAACAAGGGACCATCACTTACGTTTTTACTTTGAAATAAGGTTTTAACTTCAACAAAAATATAATTTATGAAAAAACTATGCTGGCTTGCTATCGTGGCCTTTACCACCGCACATGCCTCTGCCCAAAACAATTTTAAAGACGAATTCGCGCGGTATGACTCCTTGCCCAATCGCGCCAAATTGGTGTATCGCGGCGCCGTTACCCCCTTATGGATCGACGCCGTCACCTTCTGTTACCAAACAGAGGAGGCCGCAGGCACGACGTATTATAAAGTAAACATTGCCCAACAGACCAAAAATGTGTGCTCTCAGGAAGAGTTCCCTAAACCTCCTGCACGCATCCGGCCTCCACGAAAAGACACCCTGCCCGCTCCCGATGGCAGATGGATTGCTTATATTCAGGATTATAACCTTTGGATCGAAGAAGTCGGAACCGAGGGTCAAAAAGAAAAAATCAAACTCAGCTACGACGGAACAGCCCATAACTTTTATACCAACAACATGTACTGGTCGCCCGATTCGCGAAAAATAGCCGCTCTTAAACGGCAGGAAGCGCCCCGACATACCATTCCGCTGGTGCAATCTTCTCCTCCCCTCCAAATTCAGCCCATCCTGCAATGGAGGGATTACTACAAACCGGGGGATTTAATCCCCATTCAGCGTCCCGCCCTCTTTGACGTCGCCTCCCAGTCGCAAATACCTATTGATGTGCAACCTTTTGAATACCAATATGACCTTAAGTTCGGTAAATGGATGGACGACTCCAAACACTATACTTTTGAGTTCAACCAGCGGGGTCATCAGGCCTACCAATTAGTAAGCGTTGATGCCGAAACGGGCCGTACTTTTGTGTCGGTCAACGAGCAAAGTCCGACTTTTATCTATTACAACCGCGTTTACGTTTACTATATGCACGACCAAAAGCACGTTCTGTGGGCCTCGGAACGCGACAATTGGAGACACCTTTATCAAATTGAATTAGCCACAGGCATGGTCAAAAAACAATGGACAAAAGGCGAATGGGTATTCAGGGAGGTGATCCATATTGATGAATCGGAAAACTATATGATTATCTCGGGGAACGGAAAAAATCAGGCAAAGGGCGAAGATCCCTACAATATGCATTACTACCGCATTGACCTTAAAAGCGGAGCAATCGCCGACCTGACTCCGGAAGAGGCCAACCATACCGCCTCCTTTAGCTCCGACTACCGTTATTTAGTCGATGTATATGCTAAACCCGATCAGCCGCCTGTATCAGTAGTACGCAATGCATCAGATGGAAAAGTGGTGATGGAATTACAAAAGGCCGATATTTCTCCCCTCTTGGCCACCGGATTTACCCTGCCCGAAGTGTTTGCCGCCAAAGGACGAGACGGCAAGACCGATATTTGGGGAACCATCTTCAGGCCCTCAAATTTTGACCCTTCTAAAAAATATCCCATTGTGGAGTATATCTATGCAGGCCCTCACGACTCTTTTGTAGATAAAAACTTTACAGCTTACGCCCGATTTTCCAAATTGATCGAAATGGGATTTATTGTCGTCAGTATTGACGGTATGGGCACGGCCAATCGCTCCAAATCTTTTCACGATGTTTGCTGGAGGAACCTCAAAGACGCCGGTTTTCCCGACCGCATCCTTTGGATTAAAGAGGCGGCCCAAAAATATCCCTATATGGATATCGACAATGTAGGGATTTTTGGCTACTCGGCCGGAGGACAGAGTACTTTGGGCGCGCTCTTGTTTTTCGGCGACTTTTATAAAACAGGGGTAGCTCTCTGCGGCTGCCACGACAACCGAATGGATAAAATCTGGTGGAACGAACAGTGGATGGGCTATCCGGTAGGTCCCTGGTATGCAGAAAGTTCCAATGTAGACAACGCCTACAGGCTGCAAGGAAAATTGCTGTTGATCAACGGCGAATTGGACGACAATGTAGACCCCACTTCTACCTTGCAAGTAGTAAACGCCTTAATCAAAGCCGACAAAGATTTTGAACAACTCTACCTGCCCGGCTACAGCCACAACTTAGGCGACAACTACGTCACCCGCAGGGTATTTGAATTTTTGGTCCGGAATATGCGAAAGTAACGCCTCTACTCGTAGCGCAACGCTTCGATCGGATCTAAGCGGGAGGCGCGGACGGCAGGAATGTAGCCCGAAGCGACCCCTACCAAAAAACATACCGTAATCCCTACTCCGATCCACAGCCAGGGTAAAACAAAGGGAATTTTAATCGCCAAGGCCGTGATGTTCCCCGCCAGCACGCCAAGCACAATGCCCAGCACCCCGCCCAACTGCCCAATCACTATGGATTCGAGTAAAAACTGCTGTTTAATGGTAGCGGCAGTAGCGCCCATCGCCTTGCGGGTACCAATTTCTCGAATACGCTCATTTACAGAAACAAGCATAATATTCATGAGGCCAACAGCGGCTCCCAGCAGGGTAATAAAGCCGATAATAAAGGCTACGATCTTTATATATCCCATAATTTCGTTCAACGACTCCATAAAGGCGTTGGCGCGGTCTATCCTAAAATCCATCGTGTCCATAGGAGCTAACCTTCTGATAGCCCTAAAGCATACTTCTGCTTCGCCAATGGCGCGTTCCTGATCCGCCGGATTTTTGGGCATTACCATAATCCGGTAGTTTTGGTTGGCTGTGCCAAAATTAGCGCGGGCGTTAGAAAGAGGGATCAAGACCTGAGCATTGGGCCCCCCTCCAAAACCGCCTCCCTGAGACGCCAACAAGCCAATCACCATATAACGGACCCCGTTAATACTGATAAAAGCCCCTAAAGGATCTTTGCCTTTGAAAAGGGCGGCTATGTCATTGCCTATGATGGCCACAAAACTGCCGGCCGCTACATCGTGATCCGCAATACCCCGACCCGAATGAATGGCCATATCCCTGATCATTAAATAATTTTGATCCACGCCCACCACGTTGATGGTGGGATTGGTTTTTTCCGACTCATATTTGATCGTCGCTCCGCTTAACACGGTGGTAAACACCGATATCCAAGCCGGTTCATGATATTTGGAAACAAACTCCGTAGCCTGAAAATAGGTGATGGTGGGGGTGTTTCTGATGCGGGTACGAACGTTACCTCCTTCGGCCGATGCATAGCGGGAACGAATGGTAAAAGAAGAGGCGCCCAAACTCCTAAAACTGTCGCTTACAGAGCCGCCGATGGCTTCTATGGCCGTCAAAATACCCACTAATGCCATAATACCCACCGCAATGATCAAAATAGTTAAAACAGATCTTAACCCATTGGTTTTTATCGATGAGAGGGAAACATTCAGATTCTCTCTGAAGAGCGGAGATATAATGGGACGGAAAGATGTTTTCATTTAGATGAGATTAAACGTGTAAAAATAGGAATATTTAACGGATTCACATACCTTTGCCGCCGAAATTTATGATAATGAAAACGAAGAACCACCACGATGCGCCCCAAAAAGAGTTCTCCTCAGGAGGGGATGAAGAACGCAATACGCAGGAAAACAGACCGTATCGATCCAAAACGGAGGGCGACAGACCGTATAGAGCCAGACCGGAGGGCGATAGACCTTATCGACCCAAAACGGAGGGCGACAGACCTTATAGAGCCAGACCGGAGGGCGATAGACCTTATCGACCCAAAACGGAGGGCGACAGACCTTACCGGCCCAGACCGGAGGGCGACAGACCGTATAGAGCCAGACCGGAGGGCGACAGACCTTATAGACCCCGGACGGAAAGCGACAGACCTTTTAGAACCAGACCGGAGGGCGACAGACCTT
>WRJW01000209.1 GCA_009778375.1 Bacteroidota bacterium | reverse complement strand
ATCTTATTATCGCTGATGTATTGATTTACGCCCTCTGACATCAATTTGTTTACCTCTTCGAGCAAGGCGGTTCGACCGTGCATCTTTTGAATCAGCCCCATCGGCACCATCCCCTTTCTAAACCCCTTTATCTCCGCATTCCGGCGAAAATCGTGCAAACTCTTTTTTACCTGATCGACATAGTCCGACGGCTCTATGGTGAGGCTCAATGTGGTGGAGAGGGCATCGCTCTGTGTTTGTTCAATATTCATTCCTGTCTGTTTAAAACCAAGTGCGGGTAAAGGGACTCGAACCCCCACGCCTTACGGCACCAGATCCTAAGTCTGGCGCGGCTACCAATTACGCCATACCCGCAAAGAAGCGGCAAAGGTAGTGATTTTTTTTAAACTTGTATTAACCCCTCCTCGGATGAAACTCCAGAATGGAGGCCTGCCATTTGGAAGCATCCAAATGGGTATATATTTCGGTGGTCAAAATGCTTTCGTGTCCGAGCAACTGTTGAATGATACGTAAATCGGCCCCATTCTCTAAAAGGTGGCTGGCAAAGGAGTGGCGCAAGGTATGGGGCGATATGGTTTTACTAATACCGGCTACCCGTGCCTGCGCTCTGATCACGAGAAAGATCATTTGACGGGACAAAGGGGCGCCTCGATGATTCAAAAAAACAATATCCTGACCCGACTTGGCCACCAACGCTAACCGGCGTTGCTGCAACCAGAGTTCCACCGCCCGAATGGCAGGTTGGCCAATAGGCACTAAGCGTTCTTTACTCCCCTTACCCCGAACCCGAATAAACGCCTCTTTAAAAAAGAGGTCACTCAAGCGCAAAAAGATCACCTCGCTTACCCTCAATCCACATCCGTAGAGGACCTCTAAGATGGCTCTGTTTCTGTGCCCTTGCGGATGACTCAAATCTATTGATTCAAGCATTCTTGCCACTTCGTCCATACTCAGCACCACCGGCAAATATTTCCCGATTTTTGGAGCATCAATGATTTCCATAGGATCTAAAGCTACGCGCCCTTCTACCTTCAGGAAGTGGTAAAACGCCCGCAAGCCGCTCAAGATTCGGGCTTGAGAGCGATCGGTGAGCCCGGATGTATGAATAAAACCTATAAAATCACGTATTTCTTCTCTATTGGCCTGTTCAGGATCCATCCCCCGCTTCTCCTCTTTAAGAAAAGCACAAAATTTTTCTAAATCAGCTTGATATGCCAATAGCGTATTTTTAGCCAAACCCCGCTCCAAACGCAGGTAAGTCAAAAAATCGTGTATGATCAGAGGTGAGCAGGACACCATGCCGCCAGCCCGCATCGGGCACAATGAGGTTTACGGGCTGTACATACATACCGACCGTGCAAAATCAACCAATGATGGGCCATAGCTAAAAGTTCATGAGGAATAATTCGATTCAAATCCTCTTCTACTTTGGCAGGCGTTTTACCGTTGGACAATCCCAACCGATGCGAGATCCTGAATACGTGGGTATCTACCGCAATCACCGCCTTTTTGTAGACCACAGAAGCCACAACATTGGCTGTTTTACGGCCTACCCCGGGTAATTTTTGAAGTTCATCCGGATCATCCGGTACTAATCCATTATAATTATGCAGGAGCATCCGGGACATACCGGCCAAGTGCTTTGCTTTATTGTTGGGGTAAGATACCGACTTAATCAGGGCATATATATCTCCGACAGAAGCTTTTGCCATGGAGGCAGCATCGGGAAAGCGGGCAAAAAGGGAAGGCGTAGTCAAGTTTACCCTTACGTCGGTACATTGGGCAGAAAGGATGGTTGCTACCAACAGCTGAAAAGGAGTACCGTAATGCAACTCTGTCTCGGCCGCCGGCATATTTTGCGCAAACCACGCAAAAATGTGAGGATGTAAATGATTGGGAAACTCAGCGTTCATCGGAAAAATCAATTTCCTGATGGATATCCAACTCCGTACAGCGACCTCCTTCGCACCTGAGGATACGTCCCGGAAAACGCTGCACCAGCCCTCGGTTATGGGTTACCATAAAAATAGTCAATCCATGGTTTTTATGAAGTTCTGAAAACAGATTCAAAATCTCCACGGCCGTTTCTCCATCCAAGTTGCCGGTAGGTTCATCGGCTACAATCAAAGGAGGATGGTTGAGGATAGCCCTGGCAATCCCAATCCGCTGTTGCTCGCCTCCCGAAAGCTGATGGGGCATTTTGTGGCTCTTTGACCTCATGCCCACCTGATCCAGCACTTCGTAAATCCTTCCCTCGATTCTTTTTTTTCCACGCCAACCCGTAGCTTTAAGCACAAAGGCTAAATTGTCGAATACCGTTCGATCCATCAATAACTGAAAATCCTGAAAAACCACGCCGATTTCTCGGCGCAGATAGGGAATCTGCCTCCGTTTAAGTCGGCGCAGGTCAAAACCAACGGCTAACGCCTTGCCGCTGCGGATAGGAATTTCTCCGATCAAGGTTTTTACAATAGAAGTCTTTCCACTCCCTACCCTTCCAATCAGGTATACCCACTCGCCTACGTGCACAACAAAACTGACGCCCGAAAGGATCAGGTTTTCTTCCTTAATAATAGCTACCTCTTCAAAGGTAATCAGCGCGGGCAAAAAATCGGTTTCGGGCATAAATATTGCGACATAATTATACAAAAGTACAATTTATTACGGATTGATGTTATTTTTGCAAAAAATATCTTTCATGATTCATTTGTTGATCCCATCCAAACGAGGCCTTTTTTTGGTCGGCTGTCTCCTCCTCTTTGGTCGTTTTGGGGTAGCCCAAACACCCGAATCTTTATATAACCAAGGTTATTATTCCTTAGCTAAGAGCCTCTTTCTTCAATTGGAACGTAGCTATCCCCCTGCATCTACCTTTGAAAAATCGTACGCAGGAGGCTATGTAATCCTTTGCAACATTGCACTCCGATGCGAGGGTTTGGAGGAGGAAATAGCAGAATATATAGAGCGGTATCCGACTTCGATCCTCATTCAACCGATTTTTTTTGAACAAGCCAAATACTTTTTTGAACAGGAACAATACAACAAAGCGCTACCCTATTTTTTACAATGTCATTACGCCCGATTTACCCCCGAAGAACGCTCCGAATTAGCCTTTAAAACGGGCTACTCGGCTTTTCAAACGGGAGATTTTGGGGTAGCCCACCGCTACTTTAACCGTGTTTCCGACGAAAAAATCCGCAGTTATGACACTCCTGCTACCTACTATGCTGCTTATATCAACTATTTGAATAAAGATTTTGATGAGGCCATTGCAGGTTTTTCCCGGACCTTGAATGACCCCCGCTTTAGTCAGGCTTCGCCTTATTACCTGCTCCAATCCAGATTTCTCCTCCGACAATATGAGCAGGTTGTAGGCGATGGAGAAGAGCTGTATCAACGTTCTTCCGACCGGGAGCAGGTCGGCATTGCCCGCATTTTAGCTGAATCTTTTTACGCCCTTAACCGACCCAAAGAAGCCCTGCAATATTTTGAAACCTATCGCAAAGAGACTCCGGAACTTTCGCGCTACGATAACTATTTGGCCGGCGTTATTCACTACACGCTGCAAAATTATGCACAGTCCGCAGTTTTTTTCGAGACCACCGCTTTGGTATCAGACTCTTTAGGCCAGAACGCGCTCTATTACCTTGGAGAGACCTATATACAGACCAAAAACAAATTAGCAGCCTTAAACGCTTTTCGCTTAGCCTCTTCGATCTCCTACGATACCTCCATAGAAGAAGACGCTTTTTTTAATTTTGCCAAACTCTCCTTTGACCTCAACGGCAATATTGGCGCTTTTAACGCTTATATGGATCGTTATCCCGATACCCAAAAAGCCAACGAAATACAAAGTTATATTGCAGATGCTTATTTACTTAACAAAGATTACCGCAGTGCTTTACCCGCCCTTCAGGCCATCTCCAATCCCCAAAAGCCCACCCTCGAAAAATTGCAGCGCGCCTCTTTGCTCCGCGCCCTGCAATTGCTCGAAGCCGGTTCTTACCGGGAAGCCGAATCCCTTTTTGATGCGGCCATTGAGGCAGAAGCTCCATTAGCCGGAGTCCGCCAGCTGGCTGCCTACTGGAAAGCAGAATGTCTCTATCGCAGTGGAAGATACCACGACGCCATCAATCAATGGAACCGTTTTTTGGGCATGGACCCCTCTTCGCCCTCCTCTGCCGAACGCACCACTGTCCCCTATCATATAGCCTACGCCTGGTTTGGCTTAGAAGAGTATCCGCAGGCAGCCCAATCTTTTAAGACCTACCTTTCAAGAGGCAATCAGCATACCCTCACCTACTTTGCCGATGCCCAATGTCGGCTGGGGGATTGTTTCTTTTTGGAAAAGAATTATTTGCAAGCCATCGAACATTATGCCTTAGCCACGGGATCCAATGGATTTCCAACAGATTACAGTCTTTACCAAACGGCTTTAGCCCAAGGATTGCTCTTTAAGCCTAACCAAAAAATAGCCAGCCTCCACCGGATGATGAGTTCTTATCCTCATAGTCCCCTCCAACCCGCCGCCAACTTTGAATTGGGCCGAACCTACCTGCAAACGGGAGACTACGCTACGGCCGAAACCATTTTCCTCAACCTGATTGCCAACTCAGACACTACGTTTTTCTACACTAAAGCCTTGGTAGAATTGGGATTAATTCAAATAAATCTGAAACAGCCCGACCGAGCAATGGCCTTTTACAAAAAAGTACTTGAAGAATTTCCCGAATCGCCCGAAGCCGATAACGCTTTAGCCGGAATCGAGAATATCTATCAGGAAAAAAACGATGCCAGAGGCTATTTTGACTATCTGGCCCAGTTGGGCAGAGAAAGTGGGAAAACCGCGGATCAACAGGAGCAAATGATGTTTGACGCCGGTGAACGTCTTTTCCTGAACGGCGCTTATACAGAGGCCCTAAAATCTTTTCGCGACCTGCTCAAACAATATCCCGATGGTTCTCAAAATGCCCAAACCCATTTTTACATCGCCGAATGCCTGCTCCAAAACGGTAAAGACGAAGAAGCTGCCGACGCATACTTAACGGCCATGCGTAATGGTTCGGGATCCTTTGCCGAACAGGCCATCCTTCAGTACGCGCGGATCTCTTACCGGCTCGAAAAATTTGAAGAAGCCCGAAAAGGGTACGAAACCCTCTCGGAAATTGCCCTCTTAGAGAAGAACAAAGCAGAGGCAGAAATTGGGAAGAGCCGCAGCTACTACAAGGAACAACGGTTTGAACAAGCCGCCGCGCAAGCCCAAAAAACGGTCCAGATTAAGGGGCTTCCGCCTTCTGTTACTCAAGAACTTACATATATTGAGGCCAAATCCCTCCAAACGTTGGGACAGCAAGAACCGGCCATCTCTCTTTTTCAAAAATTAGCCTCCGAGACCTACACGCCACTTGGAGCAGAATCGGCCTATATTTTGATTCAGAACGCTTACAACTCCGGCAATTTTGATCAGGCCGAAGAACAAATTTATGCTCTATCCGACAGCGACTCGCCCCAACATTACTGGATCGCCCTCAGTTTTATTATTCTGGGAGACATTTATACCGAAAGGGGAGAATTTGAACAGGCTTTAGCCACCTACCAAAGTTTATTGGACGAATATAAACCTGCCGAACCGGACAATATACACGACATTGTTCGCGTACAGATTCAAAAATGCAACCTCAAAAAAAGCGCAAAATAATGATGAACACCCATAAAACACCCTTTTTTATAGCCGCCTCTATCCTGTGTGCCACGGTAACGTACGCCCAAAACAGTACCATCAATCCCAAAGTGGAGGTGCAACGCGACTACGAGGGACAAATTATGGAGGCAAGCAAACCAAAACTCCCGCCTGTCATCCCCGACTCCATTGGTCAGTTTAATCTTACGATGGGTTACTCCATATTCGAAAAACCATACCGCGACCTCTACGCTTTTACTCCTCTTCCTTTTGTAAGACTTAGGCCTGCGGGAGTCTCCAAGCACCCCTGGGTATTGATGCGCATAGGAGCGACCTATCCTCTTTCTCCGGAGGGCGCTCTTTGGATACAGGCCCCTTTAGACAGAGCATCCTCTTTGCAATTTACCGCAGAACACCAATCGTTTTGGGATCGGTTGCCCTTAGTTTATCAAGAGCGAAAAGCGGTAGCCGACCAATCTCGGAGCAATATGGGCCTTCATTATGCGTTAAACTGGGATAAAGGCAATTTCGAAATCGGAGGCGACTTTCATCGCCATCGGTATACCTACTTCGGAGTGGCCCCCCTCCTGCCCTCCGCTTTTAATCCCCAAAAGTTGAACAGCCGTGATTTTATGCGAGACAGCCTGTCCCACCTTTATAATCTTTACAAAGTCAATATGATCCTTTCATCCCCCAAAACCACTAAAGAGGGAGCCATTTGGGAGATTCTGCTTGGCTGGAATATGATCGAAGGAGAGACCCATCTTTGGCAGCTCTCCAAAGCGCCGGCGCGAAGAGAAAACTTGCTGACCTTTCAAGCAAACGCAGGCGTTCGCTTTCTGGAGCATCATACCGCAGGCTTGCGGGTTATGGGAGACTTTTCCAACGATATAACCGGTACGGAATTAGACAGAGGCGTCATCTCCTTGAATCCCTATTATCAAATCAATGCCAAAAGATTCGGCGTTAACGCCGGTATTGTTATGACCGACATCCTCAACTATCAGGAACCAAACACTTCAAAAAGGAACAAAGTATTTCTTTATCCCAAGATTTCCGCATCTTTCCAATTAATAGCTCAACGATTAGAAGTTTACGCCGACCTCAGGGGCGAAGGACGACTCAACAGCTACCAATCGCTTATGGCAGAAAATCCTTGGATTGCTCCTAATTTAGACCTGCGCAGCAGCCATATACCCTGGATATTTCAAGCCGGATTTAAGGGCAAAGCAGGGGAACGAATGGGGCTTCATCTGTATGGTCGATACACCCTGACTAAAAACCAATACTATTTTGTAAATACCTCCTATAAACAATTTGTAACCGATAATCCCGAAGCGTTTATCTATTTAGACAACCTCTTTGCCCTGACGTACGACACAGAAGAACAACTGACCGTCGGCGCCGCCCTGAGTTGGGAGAGCAGGGCCGTTTGTTTGAAACTCCGAGGCGATTACCACCATTATTCCCTCTCAACAGATACTCCTGCCTGGCATAAACCCGATGTAGAATTAAGCCTGACTGCACATTACCAATGGAGGGAACGCATTCTTGCCACGGTGTCCGCAGCATACAGAGGATCGGTATCGGCGGCTGCCCTTCCCGCTCTATCTGCCCGCGGGTACCTCTATGACGGTTATAGTCAAATAGACGGTTTTGCCGACCTGGGAATTATGCTCGAATACCGTTTTGCTTCGTGGTTTGGCCTTTATGTAGAGGGTAAAAACCTGTTTAACTCCGACCAGCAATATTATTTGCTCTACAGGGAGCCGGGTATCAGGATTGGAGGGGGTATTACCATTAGATTTTGATTTTTTACCCTTTTTTCGTACCTTTGCGGGTTTAGAATTATATATGTATTCATGATTAACGATAAGCAAGATCAATACACTGCCGATAACATCCAAGTTTTGGAGGGCTTGGAGGCCGTACGGAAACGCCCGTCGATGTACATCGGCGACATAGGCTCCAGGGGCCTTCACCACTTGGTATACGAAGTAGTAGACAATTCGATTGACGAGGCCTTAGCCGGATATTGTAGCGAAATTACGGTAAGCATCAATGCGGACCATTCGGTAACCGTTACCGACAATGGCCGGGGCATTCCGGTAGATACCCATGAAAAAGAGGGCAAATCGGCCTTAGAAGTGGTTCTGACCATGCTGCACGCCGGAGGCAAGTTTAGCAAAGAGAGTTATAAAGTTTCCGGAGGGTTGCACGGCGTAGGGGTGTCCTGCGTAAATGCTTTAGCCATCAAATTGGTAGCCGAAATAAGACGCGACGGAAAAATCTACAGACAGGAGTATCGCAGGGGGGTTCCCCAAACAAAAGTAGAAGAAGTTGGAACCGCAAACGATACCGGAACGATTATAACTTTTATTCCCGATCCCGAAATTTTTGTACAGACCACTCAATTCAGCTACGATATATTAGCAGCCCGCCTCCGCGAATTGGCCTTTTTGAACAAAGGCGTACGCCTGAGCATTACCGATCATCGGGAACCCGATCCGATGGAAAAGGGAGAAAATGAGGAGGCTTGCTACCACGGCGAAACTTTTTATTCGGAACAGGGGCTGCTCGAATTTGTCTCCTATTTGGACGGTACCCGCGACAAACTGACCGAAAAGCCTATTTATTTAGAAACGAGCAAAAGCGGTTTTCCGATTGAGATTGCCATGCAATACAACACCGGTTTTAGCGAGAACCTCCATTCTTATGTAAACAATATTAATACTATAGAGGGAGGAACCCACTTAAGCGGATTCCGCAGGGGGCTGACCACCACCCTTAAAAATTATGCAGACAAGAACGGTTTTTTGGCCAAACTCAAATTTGACATCGACCCTTCGGATTTTAGAGAAGGACTCACGGCCATTATTTCTATAAAAGTAGCAGAGCCCCAATTTGAAGGTCAAACCAAAACCAAATTGGGAAACAGCGAGGTGGTAGGCGCCGTATCCCAAGCCGTATCGTCTGCATTGGAAAATTATTTGGAAGAAAATCCCAAAGACGCCAAATCTATTGTAGATAAGGTAATTTTGGCCGCTACCGCCCGCCACGCCGCCCGCAAAGCCCGCGAAATGGTGCAACGCAAAACCGTAATGTCCGGATCGGGACTCCCCGGCAAATTATCGGACTGCTCCGACCGCGACCCTGCCAAATGCGAGCTCTTCTTGGTCGAGGGTGATTCGGCAGGCGGAACTGCCAAATCGGGTCGAGATCGTGTTTTTCAAGCCATTTTACCCCTGCGAGGTAAAATTTTGAACGTGGAAAAGGCCATGGAACACAAAGTATTCGAAAACGAAGAAATTCGGAATATCTACACCGCCCTGGGCGTTACCATTGGCACCGAAGAGGACAGCAAAGCCCTTAACCTGCAAAAATTACGTTACCATAAGGTGGTCATCATGACCGACGCCGACGTGGACGGAAGCCATATTGCCACCCTAATCCTCACCTTCTTTTTCCGGCACATGCAGGATTTGATTAAAAACGGCCATGTATATATTGCCACCCCCCCGCTCTACTTGATAAAAAAAGGGAAAGAAGAGTGCTATTGCTGGACAGAAGAGGAGCGCAAAGGTGCGGTGGAACAGATTGGAAAAGGCAAAGAGAGCGGGCTCCACGTACAACGCTACAAAGGTCTGGGAGAGATGAACGCCATTCAGTTGTGGGATACCACCATGAATCCCGATAACCGTTTGTTGCGCCAGGTAACGATCGACAACGCGGCCGAAGCAGACCGTATATTTTCTATGCTTATGGGCGACGAAGTGCCACCCAGACGTGAATTTATAGAACAACATGCCAAATACGCCAATATCGACGCATAAAGCGGGTTTAGTATGGCTCCTCTGGGCTCTTGCATGGATACCCGCCGTCGGCTTTGCTCAAGTACCGGTCACGCTGACGCCCAAGGCATCGTTGTTTAACCCACTTGATCATCCTCCTTTTACTTGCAAGCCATTAATAATCACCGAATTAGTAGATGACTGCCGTTTTGCAGACCTTGATGACCTGCTCGAAGAGTACGAGGTCTGGGACGAATCCATCATCAATCCTTACGGCATTCGCTTGGCAGAGATGCCGGACACCCTAAAATTCGACATGCGCGGTTACGTGCCCCCTACCAAAAACTATATTACTTCCGATTTTGGTTTTCGCAAGGGATCCTTTCATTACGGCATAGACCTGAAAGTGAATAAAGGCGACCATATATATTGTGCTTTTGACGGACAGGTGCGCATCATCCAAAGCCAACGGGGAGGGTACGGCCAATATGTGGTTATCCGACATTACAACGGATTAGAAACCCTCTATGCCCACCTCAGCAAAATCTTAGTGACTCCCGGACAAACAGTTCGAGCGGGAGAAGTCTTGGGATTGGGAGGCAGAAGCGGTCATGCTACCGGCTACCACCTCCATTTTGAGACGCGCTATGTAGGCAACGTAATCGATCCCAACGATCTTTACGATTTTGAAACAGGCTGCGTAAAAAGCGAGGTGTTTTTACTGAGCGCCCACAACTTTGACTACGTAAAAGAAGTGGAAAAAATACGCTTTTGGACAGTTCGCCAAGGCGATACCTTAGGAAAAATAGCCTCCAAAACCGGTGTTTCGGTTCCTAAACTTTGCAACCTTAATAATATTAAATCCACCAGTATACTTAAAATAGGACAAAAAATTCGCTACAGTTAACACATTTTATTATGGACATTTTTGAAAGAATTCAAGAAAGCGAGGGAGGGCCGCTGGGCCAGTACCGCAAAAGAGCGCATGGGTATTTTATGTTTCCCAAATTAGAAGGAGCCATACAACCTTATATGACGTTTCAGGGAAAAAAAGTATTAGCCTGGACCTTTAACAACTATTTAGGCTTGGCCAATCATCCCGAGGTACGCGAGGCCGATGCCCGAGCTGCCGCGCAATGGGGTCTTGGCTATCCCATGGGCGCCCGCATGATGTCGGGACATACCTCTCTGCACGAAGAGTTAGAGCGCAAACTCGCCGATTTTGAAAAGAAAGAAGACGCCTACCTCTTCAATTTTGGTTATCAGGGCATGATTTCGACCATTGACGCTTTAGTTAATCGTCACGACATTATTGTGTACGACTCCGAAGCGCACGCCTGTATTATGGACGGGTTGCGTCTGCATATGGGCCAACGGATAGTCTACCCGCACAACGATATTGAAAAATGCCGCAAAGCCCTTGAACGTGCAACACGCCTCACGGCTGAAACGGGAGGAGGTATCCTGCTGATTACAGAAGGGGTATACGGCATGACGGGAGATTTGGGCATTTTAGACCAAATTTGCAACCTCAAAAAGGAGTTTAACTTCCGTATTTTGATTGACGACGCCCACGGCTTTGGGGTGATGGGCGACGAAGGTAGAGGCACTTCTCAATATTACAACGTGATGGATCAGGTTGACCTCTATTTTGGGGCGTTTGCCAAAGCTATGGCCGGCATCGGTGGTTTTGTTGCAGGACCCAAAAGCATCATCAACCACCTCAGGTACAACCTCCGTTCCCAAATCTACGCCAAATCCCTCCCCATGGCTATGGTAGAAGGGTTACTCAAAAGGCTCGACATGGTGCAAACCATGCCCGAATTAAGAGAAAAACTTTGGACGGTAACGCGCGCTTTACAAACCGGTCTGCGCGAACGCGGCTTTGACATTGGCAAGGCAGAGGCGTGTGTTACCCCCGTATTTATGAAGGGAGGGGTCGAAGAGGCCACCAATATGTTGGCAGACCTGAGGGACAACTACCATATTTTCTGCTCCGTAGTTGTATATCCGGTAGTTCCCAAGGGCGTTATTGTATACCGACTGATTCCTACCGCCATGCACGACATGGAACATGTTACCTTTACCTTAGCAGCTTTTAGCCAAATTCGGGAAAAGTTGCTCCAAGGAGTTTACCAAGCCACTTCCATCCCCGACAAAGCCATTGATTTGTAATGCAAAACAAAGTCGTTATCATTACCGGCGCAGCCTCGGGCATAGGGTTAGCCTTAACCCGCGCTTTTGCCGATCAGGGTGCTTGCCTGTGTTTGGCTGACAAGAGCGCCGAGGGACTAAACAGCGTTGAACAGGAGTTAATGCAACGATATGCCTCCATTCAGGTTTTGTCGCTCTGTACGGACGTTAGCAAAGAGGCCGATTGTAAGGCCTTGATAGATGCCTGCGTCTCCCGTTTTGGCTGCATTGATATATTAATCAACAACGCCGGCATATCTATGCGTGCGCTCTTTAAGGATCTGGAGCTTGATGTAATCAAAAAGTTGATGGATACCAATTTTTGGGGAACGGTATACTGTACCAAATACGCTCTTCCCTACCTTTTAGCCCACAAGGGCACGGTAGCCGGCATTACCTCCGTTTCGGGATTTAAAGGCCTCCCCGCCCGTACCGGCTATTCCGCCTCCAAATTTGCGATGAAGGGATTTTTGGAGACCCTGCGCATTGAACACCTCTACGATGGACTGCACGTAATGATTATAGCCCCAGGCTTTACCGCATCCAATATTCGCCATACCGCCCTGACGGCAGACGGTTCTCCTCAGGGAGAAACCCCGAGAAATGAGGGAAAAATGATGTCTGCCGAGGCCGTAGCCAAGCATATAATTAAAGGAATACGCAAACGAAAAAAACAAATTGTTTTGACCCTGCAAGGCAAAGCGTTGGTATGGATAGACAAGTTTTTCCCCGGTTTTGTGGACCGGATGGAGTTTAAGGTGATGAGTCGAGAGCCCGATTCTCCCTTTAAAAAACCCTGATCACTAATTCTTTAGTAAAAACAGTCCCTTGTTTTCAAGAGACTGTTTTTATTTTGTGCCCAGGACAAGAGTCGAACTTGCACACCGCAACCGGCGCTACCCCCTCAAAGTAGTGTGTCTACCAATTCCACCACCTGGGCAATGAGGCTGCAAAGATAATGGATTTTTTTATATCTTCGCAGCATAAAAAAAATCTATGGAATCCAAGACAACCGATATTATTGAAGTGGGCCAAGGCTGGGCATGTGCACTAAGGGGAGTTAACGACACTCTTGCTGTTCATTGCTACTATCATAACCAACTGATTGCAGAAGTTCCCGTTTCTGAGATCGTAGCCTGTATCCCTTTTAACCACACCCCTCAAAAAGAGGAGAAAAAGCCTTGGAACGCCCCCTTTTCTACAGATAAGGTTCCCGAACCCAAGAGTCTGATAAAAACGGCCATTACCCTGAACAGTCTGCTCTGCAAAGCAACACAATCTACTAATGCTTATGTAGTTAAAGCTGATTCCGATGCACCTTCCCTTGTTATTGCAGTAGGCGGAAACAGTCGTTATGTCTACGATGATTCGGAACTCGGCAACAGGGTAACTACCACCGAAGCTGCTCAAAATTTAGCCGCCACCGGGGCTGCTCCCGTTGCTTTTTTTAAGCTATCTCCGCCCGCAGACGCCACCTATCAACCTACTTTGGGTTTGGTAGGACTCCGCTCCAAAGATACCCCTCCCACCACACGTGCTTTTGCGCATAAAGGAGATATGATCTACCTGCTGGGACGTTCTGTGGATGATATAGCTTCGTCCGAATACCTGTACAGCATCCATCATATTCATCCCTCCCCCGCCCCCTACATCAATCCTCAGGAACAAATTCGCCTTCAGACCGTTTTGGCCGAAGCCATTTTAAAGAACCTGATCTCCGGAATCAACAGCGTTACTAAAGGAGGTATTTTTACCGCCTTAGTCGAATCTTCCCTGCCCCATCAATTGGGATTTGACATCACCACAGACGCCGAAATCAGAGAAGATGCCTTTCTTTTTGGAGAATCCTTAGGTCGGTTTATTGTATCTACCTCAGAGGAACACGACGCCGCTTTTGTCGATTTGATGACCCGACACAAAATACCTGTTACCACCTTAGGACATATTACCAAAGGGGAGATTCGGATAGACGATATCTCCTACGGGTTTATTCATGATTTTGCATAACCCTCTATGCCATCACGCCAAACGATGGCAGCCATGTTTAACAGCATAGCTGCCGTTTATGACAGGGTCAATCGAATCACTTCGTTTGGTCTGGATGGTTATTGGCGCAACCGTTTGATCGGGATTTTGAAAGAGCGCGGATCGAGGCAGGCGCTCGATATTGCTTGCGGAACCGGTGCATTAAGCTGGGCCATAAACCGTAAGCTCCAAATACCTGTAACCGGATTAGATTTGTCTGCCCAAATGATTCATGAAGCCGAAAAGAAAAAGGGGCAAAAAATGGCGCCCCATACTTCCCCTCCCGTTTTTAGGGAAGGTTGCGCCGAAAAACTCCCCTTTGCCGATCAATCCTTTGACGCCGTTACCATTGCCTTTGGCATACGTAATGTTGAGGATCGGGCGGCCGCCCTTTCCGAAACAAACCGCGTACTGAAATCGGGAGGATCCCTCCTGATCCTTGATTTTGGCAGGCCTGACCATCCGGTATGGCGCTTTGTGTTCCGTTGTTATTTCTTTGGACTCCTGCCGCTCATTGGCTATTGGGTATCGGGGAACAAAGAGGCGTATCGCTACCTTCCCCGTTCTGTTGATCATTTTCCTAAGCCTGCGGATTTTTGCAGAGAACTAACCGCCTCCGGATACTCCCATACAAGCTACATCTCCTATACGGGAGGAGTCGCCATCCTGTACAGCGGGATTTCCTGAAATTTTATTACTTTTGTACCCCACAAAACCTCAAACTTTATGTTTTGGCCCCATGGATCATGGACGCTTTTGGTTCTTTACCTTTTCTACTTGGCGGTAGCCCTCTACGTCTGCGCCCAGATGGTATACCACAAGCGCGATCCCGTAAAAACCATCTCCTGGACCGTCGTTTTGCTCTTTTTACCTTTTGCAGGATTAATTATCTACCTCTATTTTGGCCAAAATTATCGTAAAAATAAGCTGTACAGTCGAAAAGGAGTTAGAGACGAGCGGATCAAAAAAGTGATCAGCGCCCAACAAATCGCCCATTTTGAAACGCAGAAGGATTTGCTCCCTAAAGAAATCGCCAAACAGCAACGCCTGATCAAATTAAACCTGAACAACAACAAGAGCCTCCTGACCACCCGTAACAAAATTACCCTGTTTGATAAGGGAAAAGAGGCATTGGAAGCTATGCTCCAAAGCGTCCTGCAAGCCCGCCATCATATCCACCTGCAAACATATATTATTGAAAACGATGCCGTAGGCACCTTGTGGCAACAAGCGCTTATCCAAAAAGCATCGCAGGGCGTACAAGTTAGACTTATCTACGACGATGTGGGCAGTTGGCATCTCCCTCCTCATTTCATCCGTAACCTCCAATCTGCAGGCGTAGAGGTGGCCCCTTTTGCCGCTGTAAAATTCCCCTGGTTTACCTCAAAGATTAACTATCGAAACCACCGCAAAATTTTGGTGGTAGATGGTCAAGTGGGCTATATGGGCGGTGTAAATATTGCCGATCGCTATTTTAGCGGAGGCGATTGGATACTGTGGCGCGACACCCATATTCGGATAGAGGGGGATGCGGTGGCTAATCTTCAGTCGAGCTTCTACTTGGACTGGTACTTTATCAAGGGTAAAAATATTTCGGGCCGCCTGTCGTTCTACCCAAAGCCAATCGTAGACGCCCCTGTCTGTTATACTCAGATTATTACATCGGGGCCCGACAGCGACTACGCCAACATCATGCAGAGTTATTTTACCGCCATTACCCAGGCCAAACAACATATCTATATTGTTTCGCCCTATTTTACCCCCAACGAAACCATTCTCAACGCCATAAAGATTGCCTCGTTGAGCGGAGTCGACGTGCGGATTATGATGCCCGAAAAGTCGGATACCAAAATCGCGCACCTCAGTTCCCGCTCCTACTATACCGAATTGATGGAGGCTCATGTAAAAATCTACCTCTTTCGCAAAGGATTTAACCACTCCAAAGTAGTGAGTATCGACGGAGATTTTTGCATCATCGGGTCGGCCAACATGGACAACCGGAGCTTTGAGCACAATTTTGAAATCAGCGCATTAGTGTATAACGAAACCTTTACCGCCGAAGTAGAAACTCGATTCCAGGCAGACCTGAAAGACTGCACTTTTCTGCAACTCCGAACATGGGAAAAACGGCCGAAAAGAGAAAAAATCGCAGAGGCTTTTGCCAGACTCTTTAGTCCGTTGCTGTAGGATTCTTGCCTGATTATCACCTTTGCTCGAATACTCGTTTAGCGTATCTGGGATTTAGCAGATAATTTTTACCTTTGCC
>WRJW01000208.1 GCA_009778375.1 Bacteroidota bacterium | reverse complement strand
CAATTGGACGATCTGCATTACATAGCACGGGTATTAAAGGGCGATCTCAATGCCTATACGCCTTTGGTTGAAAAATACCGGCGGTATGTATACGTATTGGTAAAACGTGTTTGCAAAGATTCGGCAGAGGCCGAGGAGTTGGCCCAGGATGTGTTTGTAAAGGCCTACGAGCATTTGGGGGCCTTTAGGGGCAAGTCGGCCTTTTCGACCTGGTTGTACCGAATTGCCTTTAATACGGTGGTAAGCCATGCGCGTAAGAAAAAACGTTATGGAGTATCTTTGGACCAGATAGACCCGCGCACTTTTGCCGTTTCGGATTCGGAAGAGCAAAGTGAGCGGGAAATCCGAATGAGACGGGAGCAGCGTTATGCCTCCTTAGAGCGTCTGCTGGCTAACCTGCCGGCAAACGAGCAACTGTTGATTGCGCTTTACTACACAGAAGAGCTAAAAATGGAAGAGGTAGCCGAGATTGTCGGCCTGAGCCTCACGAATACCAAAGTAAAAATACACAGAATCAGACAAAAACTTACTATGCTTTATAAGGAGGAATAGAACCATGAAAACAACAAATATAACCCAAGACCCTTTAAGCGATTTTTTTGCATTGGAATGGGCGGCTTCTTTGCACGAAGAATTACCGATCTCTCCGGATTTTTCGGCGGCTGTGCTCAAAAAAATTGAGGCAAACAGACGCAAAGAGCGCCTCTTTTATGGAGGCTGCATCGCCATCGCTTTGGTCGGAATTATGGCCGTTGTGGTTTTTGTGTATCCGGGGTACCAACACTTTGACGTAGCAAAAACAGGCGTAAAAGCCTTTGTTGCAGAAATAATCCGCTCTATAAGCCATCTCTTCCGATTCCCATCAACCCCTAACCTGCTGTCTGTTCCCCTTATTACCTACCTCTCTTTGCTTACGGTTGCCTTATTGGGGGTAGATGGATTGATCAGAAAAAATAGAGAGGCCCATACGGTCAGCTAATCCATCAGTTGTTGTTCAACTCAAAAATATCCACCGTATTTCGGTAATCTCCGAGTAAGTAGCGGCTATAGTAGTCGGCCATTCTCCAAAAGAAATATTCGGTCATGTCGCCAAAGGCGTGACGCTGGCCGGGCAGAATCAGCATATCAAAGCGTTTGTTAGCGCGGATCAGGGCGTCTACTACGCGCAGGGTATTGCCGGGGTGGACGTTGTTGTCAATATCGCCGTGAATAAGCAGGAGTCGTCCCTTTAAATTTTTTGCCAATTCGGAGTTCTTTTTGATGTTGTACACAAAGGTGGTGTCGCCCTTATCCGATACATTTTCCAAAACGCCGTGGTGTTTTTCGCTCCACCAACGATTGTAAATGTTGTTCTCGTGGTTGCCGGCGCAGGAGACGGCCACTTTGTAAAAGTCGGGATAGGTAAGGATGGCGGCGGTAGACATAAATCCTCCTCCGGAGTGGCCATGAATGCCTACGCGGCTTATGTCTATATAGGTATGACGGGCAGCGAGGCGTTCGGCAGCAACTTTTTGGTCTTCCAAACCATAGTCGCGAAGGTTGCCGTAACCATAATTATGGTACCATTTGGAGCGGTTAGGATGGCCTCCGCGGTTGCCTACAGTGATGACAATGAATCCCAACTGGGCCACACGGTCCACGCGATCCATGCCCCGCGACCAGGTATAGGTGGTGGCTTCGGTCTGAGGGCCGGGGTATACGTATTCAATAATTGGATAACGCTTGGTAGAGTCAAAATCAAAAGGTTTGTACATGACTCCATAAAGGTCGGTGATTCCGTCTCCAGCCTTTACGGTAAAGGGCTCCGGAAATTTATAACCTGCTTCAAAAAGGAGGCTCAGGTCGGTGGTCTCCATATCGATCATTTTTTTTCCGTTGGCGTCAAAGAGGGAGGTCCGGGGGGCAGTGTTTACACGGGAATAGTTGGCAATAAAATACTTGTTGTTGTCGCTGGGGCTGATGTTAAAGCTATAGTTGCCCGGAGTGAGTAAGGTAATGGCGGATCCGTCCAATTTGGCTTTGTACAGGTGGAAATAGTAGGGATTTTCTCCCTCTTCTCTACCACAGGCGGTAAAATATACAGTGCGGGTGGCTTCGTCTACGCCCATCACGTTTTCTACATGGAAAGGTCCCGAAGTAATGGCATTTTTTAAGGTTCCGTCTCCGTTATAGAGGTAGAGGTGCGCAAAACCGGTACGCTCCGACCACTGAATAAATTCTTTACCTTTATTGATCAGTTGGAGAGGTTTGGTTTCGACGTAGGTATTCAAGCGCTCCTCAACCAATACTTTTACGCTACAGTCGGCCATATCCACGGCACAGATATCGATCCGTTTAAGGTCGCGGCTGGTACGGGTAAGGTAAAAACGGTCGGCCGTTCCCAACCATTTGGAAAAACGTATTTCGTCAAAACGCTCTTTTTCTAAAATGGGTTCGTAGGAGATGGCTATTTCCTGATCTTTAAAGGCGGCTACGTCTACCTCTGTGAATGCGGCTTCTTTGATATTGTATACCAATAAGTGGTTTTGAGGCGACTGCGCTTCGCCGGGCATCTGGTATTTATAGTTTTCCAAGACGGGACGGGGCTGTTTGAGTACGTCAATAACCCAAAGATCTTTTACCTCGCGCTCGTCTCGGCGGATCAAAGCAAAGCCGGATCCGTCGGGAGACCATACCACCCTGGCGGAATAGCGTTTTTCGATATCTGTTTTTTCGGGATACAACGATGTGGGGCCACCTCCGTAACCATAGTCCTTAACGCCATCGGTGGTAATCCGGTGTTCAACGATGGTGCTGTCTTTTTCGTTTTTACGGGCCTTTTCAAAGTTTTCGCGATCCATATAGTAAAGGTCAAAGTTGCGGGAGAAAAGCACCATTTGTCCGTCTGGAGAAAAGTTGGCCCAGCCGGGGATGGGTTTTTCTTTTTCAAATCCTTCTAAGTGGGTGAGTTTATGGTTGCGAATGTCGAAGCTGAAGCCAAAGACCTTTTTCTCTTTTTTGGGTTTGTTGTTTTCGTCCTTAGTCTCGATGTCGAGGGTACTGGTGATCTCAAAAGTCACCGTATTCTCGTCTTTGATTTTAAGGTTTTGAAGAGGTAGATGCTGGGCGTCAAAAGGATCTTTTACGATTTCGGTAATATGGGCGGCAAGGGATATCGGATCAAACAACAGACGTTTGGACCCGGAAGGGGCGTCCACCAAATACCAGTTTGTTCCGGCCGGCGTTTCGTAGGCATAGATAAAACGGTCGGAATTTTTGAACCATACAGGGGTAACAGAGGTAGAAAAGACCATTTTCCCTATTCGTTTTGAAGAAAAACGCGCGGCCAATTCGTAGTTTGCCTTGGCCTCAAATTCGTTGGTCATGTTTTGAGCGTATGCCACACTGCAGAGGAGGATAAGAACGCTCAGTAAAAAAGTAGATTTTCGCATAGTAGTATAAGTTAAGTGAATAATTAAGGATGGCGGGTTTGTTCCCACACTTCGAGTGCAGAAATTTTGCCGGCAAGAATATGAAAACGTACCGCAGTACGAACAGAGTGAATACCGTAATTCCCTGCCGCACCTGGATTTATATGGAGTAATCGGTTGGTTTTATCGTTGATGACTTTCAAGATATGGGAATGGCCGCAGATAAAGAGATTGGGTTGATGGGCCACGATCAGCGCGTACGCCTGATAATCGTAACGACCCGGATAACCTCCAATATGAACCATTAACACCTTTACTTCTTCTACCTCAAAAAACTGCCTCAACGGATAAGCCTGTCTTATTTTATAGTCGTCGCAATTGCCGTAGACGCCCGTTAAGGGTTTAAAGGCGGCTATCGCATCGGCGGTCTCTATATTTCCAAAGTCGCCTGCGTGCCAAATCTGATCTACCTCTTCAAAAAAAGAGCGCAACGGGGCGTCAAAGGTCCCGTGGGTATCGGAAAGGAGGCCAATGAACACTACTAAAGTTTAATAAATATTTTCTTTTTGTGCAACACTACGGCCATCAAGATGAACAGGGCAACATAACAGAGTGCAAAAGAGAGGGAGCCTAACTCTTCCGGACCCAATAGGGGTATGCATACATGCTGATAAAACCAGGGACTCCAGCCCAGCATCCGGCTGCCCAATAATCTGCCTAAAACTCCGGCCATGACAAAGGCAAAGAGCGGGTTCATTCCAAGGGCTTTAAAGGGATAAAAAAGCTTCTCAAAGTTGATTTTTCCGCAATGCCCCGCTACGTCTACCAAATAGATGAAGAAAGCCAGCAACATGGTCGACCATCCGGCGGCGTAAAGTACGTAGGAGCCTGTCCACAAAGGCTTGTTGATCGGCAGCCATGCGCCCCAAACAACGCCTAATCCTATTGATACTAAAGAAAGGGTAAATAATAGCCCCACAGCGTCGATTTTTTGTCGGCTTTTTTGAATCAGGCCTCCGGTCAAATAGCCCAGCAACACAGTGCCGGCGCCGGAAAGCGCCCCTAATATACCCTCGGGATCAAAAGGCAGGCCATATCCCTTATATACGTGGCTTTTTCCGAGCAACCAAATATCTAGGGAACCCGAAATATTCCCCTCTTTGGAGTAGGGGTCGTCTCCGCCAAAGAAATACAATATGGCCCAGTGGAGCAGCAACACGGCCACCACGCCCCAGCCAATCTTTTTGGGTTTCTGTAACCAAAGGGCCAATAGTCCGCCCAATAGGTAGGCCATACCAATACGCTGCAGGACACCAAAAATCCTGAGGTTATGTACATAATTCAAATAATTGGCGCCCCAACTCAAATCGGGATTTGGGTTGAGTGGATAAAAGGGAAAGGCGTTGAGTAGTAAGCCAGTAATGAAAATCAACCCACCCCGTATTACTAATTTTTTTACCGCAACAGAGGCAGACCCCCCGGAAAATTTGGCAAAAGAAAAAGCCATGGCGGCGCCTACGATAAAGAGGAAAAAGGGGAAAACCAAATCGGTAGGGGTGCAGCCGTGCCAGGCGGCGTGGCGGAGGGGAGCATATACATGACTCCAACTTCCGGGATTGTTCACCATCATCATGCCTGCAACGGTCATTCCCCGCAAAATGTCTAAGGCCACATAGCGTTTTGTTTCCATGTTATGAATAGATTAGGGTATTTCTGCACTTCTGGTCGGATCAAGCAGGCCAAATCGTTTAAATACTACGGATTTGTCCGGAATATCCTTACACATGCTCAGCAATTCCTGTCTGGGAATTTTTTTAATATCCAGTACAATATATCCGTCCAAGCAATAGTTAAAGTTGGGATCGACGTTAAAACAGACTAACTTGGTGTTGATTTTCAAATATTTTTTTACCAAAGTGGGCAGTCGGTACTGATTATTGCTCAGACGCATGATATAACGTTCGAACTGTTCGACGCTCCCCATATATTTAGATAGTAAAATTTTATGGTTAATATGTTGATAATCAGGCGTAAATGACGTTCTTGGTCTAATGGTTCCCACAAACTCTTCGGCCATGTGTTGGGTACTGAGGTAATAGGCAATGAGGCTGCGGTAAAACAAAGGATACCATGAGCTGATGCTTACGGGACCGACTAAATAACGGGGACCTTCGTGCCTCAAGACTACATGCATGAGTCCTTTAAGCAGCAGCATGAGGGCTAAAGGGTCTTTTTGGTATTCGGTACATACAAAGGAGCGTCCCAATTCGATGACTTCGTTTAGAAAAGGAATGGCTGTCTCGTCAAATTCAAAGAGGGTAGAGGTATAAAAACCCGAAAGCCCGTCTCGATTGAGGATCTCGTGCCCAATGCCCACGCGGTAGGCGCCTGCCAATCGTTTATGTTGTCGGTCCCACAAAATGAGGTGACGGTAGGTCTTGTCAAACGTGTCTATATCCAACGCTAAGTTGGTGCCTTCTCCAATACTGCGGAACGCTTCTTCCCGTTTACGTCCCAGTTCGAGCATAAGATAGGGGATTTGGGAGTAATCGGCGTAAAAAACGGTAAAATTGCCGGTAGTAAAGAGGGCCTGGTTGCCTTTGCTTAAGCGCTCCACCTCTTTAACAATCCGTTTGCGGTCGGGGGGAGGGGCAATGGGCTCTGCCCTGATTCCTATAATTTTAGCCGGTTTTTTGGAAGGAATATTGGCCTTAAGGGCATAGACACGGGCGCGGAGGTAGTCTCCCAATTCCTGAGGATCGGCAAAATAAGTTTGCTCGGCAGGAGAAATGGCTCTTCCGATCCGCATGGTAATTTTTTTTCCTGTTTTGTTTATTATTTCGGCAGGGAGGCGGGCGGTGCGTAGCATGGGGTGGATGGTACCCAATTCGTGAAAAAGGGTAGAGTTTGTGCCGGAAAAATAGATGGGAACCACAGGAATATTAGCTCTATAAATCATCTTGAGGATGGTGGAACCCCAAGGTTTATCCTCTATATGTCCCTCTTTATTGTAGGTAGAGACCTCGCCGGCCGGGAAAATACCCAGCGGAGATCCTTCTTGCAGATGCTCCTGAGCGCGGCGGATACCCAAAAAACTATTCATGATTCCAGGCTTGGTTTCAAAAGGGTTAACGGCCAAAAAGAATTCCGACAGGTTAGGAATACGGGAGAGGAGGAAATTGGCTAAGGCTTTATAGTCGGGGCGAACAGAAGCCACTGTATTGATCATGACCAAACCGTCCAACCCTCCAAAGGGATGGTTGGATACAGTGATGAAAGCCCCTTCTTTGGGTATATGCTGTAATTCTTCGGGTAAAATATCGGTGGTAACTTGCAGTTCCTGAAGGATGGCTTCTATAAAAATACGACCGCGGTATTGGGAGTTGTGTTCAAATAGATCGTTTATTCTATTGATTTTTAACAAACGCATAAAAAGAGGCGCTACTAAACTTCCAATGGGGCCGGTCAGCTTAATGGCCTGTTTTAAATCATTAGTTGTTATCAGTTGCATCCGTAGAATATTGCATACAAATATAAACTTTTCTCCGATATTGTATACATTTGTTGGGAAATTCGTAAAATGGGGGGTTGACAACATTTTGTAAAACAAATGATTTCTCTTAAAGAAGTTGTTGCGACGCTGCCTCCGCAGAGCGGGGTGTACCGGTTTTTAGATAAAACCGGCACGGTCATTTATGTGGGCAAGGCCAAAAATATCAAAAAAAGAGTAACGCAATATTTTCAATCTGAACGGAATAAAGACGGAAAGACTCGGGTGATGGTGACTAAAATTGCTACTATTGAACATACAGTAGTGGGTTCGGAGGCAGACGCATTGTTGCTGGAAAATAACCTGATCAAAGAGTTACAGCCCCGCTACAACATACTGCTCAAAGACGACAAGAGTTTTCCCTGGATATGCATCAAAAACGAGCCGTTTCCCAGAATATTTTCTACCCGACAGCGGGAAAAGGATGGATCCCAATATTTTGGCCCCTATACTTCAGGCTCCCTGATGCACCTCTTTTTAGACCTTATTCGTCACCTTTTTCCCTTACGCAACTGTACGCGCTTGCTGACTCCGCAAGCCATCGCTTCTCAAAAGTACAAAGTATGCCTGCAATACCACCTTAAAAGATGTAAAGGTCCCTGTACTGGCCTGCAAGCTCAGGAAGATTATGCAGAAGATATAGAGGCTGCCGGAGCAATCCTGAGCGGAAAGAGTCGGCAGGTGGCTTCCTGGATAAATCAGAAAATGCAGCAAGCGTCTTCCGAGCTGAGGTTTGAAGCGGCTCAATATTATAAAAAGCAACTCGCTATGCTGGAGCATTACCAATCGAAGTCGGTAATCGTAAATCAGTCCGTGACCAATGTAGACGTCTTTAGCTTGGAACAGGAAGAGATGGAAAGTTTTGTCAATTATATTCGGGTGGTAGAAGGGGCCGTAGTCCAGTCGTACAATATGGAGTTGAAGCTGGGGATAGAAGAACGTAAAGAGGATCAATTATATTATGCGATTCGGGAGATCGGACGGCTTTTGGGGGCTCCTGCTTCTGAAATCGTGGTTCCTTTTATTCCCGGCCCCGATTTGCCGGGGAGCAAATTCCATATCCCCCAACGCGGCGATAAACTGCGCCTTTTAGCAATGAGCCAAAATAATGCCAAGGCATTCAGGATGGAAAAGGTCAGACGCTTGGAGCAAATTGACCCCGACCGCTCGCTCAATCGGCTGATGCAGGCTGTGCAACACGACCTGGGCATGAGTGGTTACCCCATGCATATAGAGTGTTTTGATAACTCAAACATACAGGGAACCGATCCGGTGGCCGCCTGCGTAGTTTTTAAAAAAGGAAAACCCAGCAAAAAAGATTACCGCAAGTTTCATATAAAGACGGTACGCGGTCCCGACGACTACGCCTCTATGCAGGAGGTGCTGATGCGCCGGTACAGTCGCCTGTTACATGAAAACGCTCCATTGCCTCAACTCATTGTAGTCGACGGAGGAAAAGGTCAGTTGGGCGTGGCGGTAAAAGTGCTGGAAGATTTGGGATTAACGAGCACAATCGCAGTAGTTGCATTAGCCGAGCGTTTAGAAGAGATCTATTTTCCGGGCGATCCCGTTCCGCTTTTCATAGACAAGAACAGTCCCACCCTTCGTCTGTTGATGCAGATGCGGGACGAGGCGCACCGATTTGGCATTACTTTCCATCAGAACCAACGCAGCAAACACCTCACCGACTCGCGCATCCGCCACATCCCCGGTATTGGTCCTGTCCGCGAAGCCAAATTGTTGCGTCGTTTTAAAACCATAAAAGGCATTTGGACCGCCCCCATTGAGGAGTTAGCCAAAGAGGTGGGTAAGGCCGCCGCGCAACGGATCAAGGAAGTACGGGTGGATTAAGTCACTGATATTTCAAACCAAAACCTGCTCCCTTTTCCCTCTTCGCTCTCTATGTGCAAGGTGCTCCCGTGTTTTTCTAAGAGTTCCCGACACACGATTAACCCTAAACCGCTACCCTGTTCGCCTGCCGTTCCGCAGGTAGAGTGAACGCCCTCTAACCGGAAGAGGTTGCGTATTTGTTCCCGGCTCATCCCCACGCCGGTATCGCTAACGGTAAAGAGGCAGGTTCCGTGGGCGGACAGCTCCGTCCTAAAAGTGATCTGCCCCTCTTTGGGGGTGAATTTGACGGCATTACCCAGCAGGTTGCGGAGGACGGTGGCCAGCATATTAGCGTCTCCGGTAACAAGGGCGTCCGCAGGCATTTGAACGATAAAGGAGACGCCTTTGCTCTCTGCCATTTTTTGAATCATAGAGAGGTCCGGAAGAAAAGCCGAAAGGATAATCGTGGCCGGATTATAGATCATGCGGCCGGTTTGGAGTTGCGCCCACCCCAGCAGGTTATAAATGAGCGCTACATTTCCTTCGGAGGATTTTAGCAGTTTGTTGCAATAATCGATCAGAGAATCGACGTCCCATAGACGGGCATTATGCACGAGTAACTGAATGGCGTCTCGTTGGGCGGTAATGGGGTTTTTGAGGTCGTGGGAAATGATGCTGAAAAACTTATCTTTGGTTGCGTTAACCTCGGTAAGGGCAACGTTGCTGCGGGTACGAAGGCGAAGCATATACCACAACAGCACAAGCACCATCAAGCAAAGGATGACTCCTGATGCCAATAACCATCGGTACAGGGTTTGACGTACAATGACGCCTTGCTGCCGTTCAATTTCGAGATCCTTTTTTGCCGTTTCGTATTTGGCTTCCATCTCTTGAGCGGCGCGCAGGGTGGTATTGCGCGCTATTTCATTCTCCACAGATCCAAAGGCTTCCCAATACTCAATATTTTCGCGGTGTCTCCCTTGTGCGGCAGTTATTTCAAACATGAGCAAATAGCAAAATCTTTGTTCTTGCAGCGCGCCATATTCTAAGGCTATCTGAAGCGCCTCTTGGGCATACTCTTCCGATTTGCCGTAACGGCCTTTTAGCTCTTCTATTTTACTCAACACGATAAAATCGGCACAACAGGCAGGGCGTCCAAATGGCATGTCGGCTTCCAACGCAAGATGTGCGTAACTTTCAGCCTGTTCCAAATCAAAAGACATCAAAGCGTCATTTCCTAAATGGCAGTAGATTACCCCCAGCAAAAAGGTGTTATTTTGCGCGTTGCAGATACGCAACGCTTCTTCATAGTATAATTTTGCTTTTTCATACTGCGAGATATCCGAATAGATAGTGGCCAAAGCGATTACAGCAAACGGATCGTCGCTGTTTAGCGCCATGGATTTTTGGGCGTATTCCAGGGCTTGATCCGTGGCAAATATGCCACGATATAACTGAGCCATATTGCCATAGAGCGTTTGAAGTTTTTCCTTGTCTCTCTTCTTTTCAAAGAGAGGTAAGGCGTCCAAATAATAGGTTAGCGCCGTCTCGTACCACTCTTTGGAAGCATAAGCATTGCCTATTTTAAAGGTTATGTCGGCTGTCCACGATTCATCATGTTCCTGCACAGCCAAATCGTGTGCTTCTTGTAATATTACTAACGCCGAGTCTGTTAACCCCTCATCACGGAGGATGTTAGTAAAACCGGCGGCATACAGGTAATATCCTTTTTTCCAGTCCAACTGCTTGCTTAAGTTTGCTGATTCTAAGTAATACGCCTTTGCCTGTTCAAAATCGGAGTGTTCATAGATTTTGCCTATTTGGTGATACAGTTTGGCCAGACCAGTATCCTCCGGAGCGATAGCCGCGGCCTGCAACAGGCTGTCTAAGATTATGTCTCCGGATGGCATACGCATAGAATCGGCCGCAAGGAGGGTTTGGCGTGGAGGATGGCTATTGTTGCCTGTGAAATTACCACATCGGGCAAACATCGGCAGCAGCAGCAGGAAGATCATGAAATTTTTCATCGGATTTTTTAATTTTCGATTCGAATTACTCCGTTTTTCTACGCATACTTTACACATTTTTCGGATGAAAATGTTGCTTATTTTACACATTTTTCGGATGAATAATTAAGTAAGGGTTCACATAAAAAGACAGAAAATAGAGAAATATTTAGTAAAGAACTCTCTGATTTTGTGTTGTTTAATGAAAAACGAATACTTGTCCTGGGAGCATATTTTTCTCGAAACAGTTTCAAACTTTTTGCCTTAACGTTCATCCCGCTTTTAACTTCAATGGGAACAATTTCGGAGGCATATTGCACTACAAAATCGATTTCGCTTGTTTCGCCGCCTGTCCAATAGAAAAGAGTATATTTTGCCAACTGTTGCAGTATAAACTGTTCTGCTACCAAACCGTTAAATTCGTTAAAAATAGCAGTTTTACTGTTTATCACTTCAAAAGGAATTTGGGCAAGGGAACGAAACAGTCCAATATCTACAAAATAGAGTTTGAATGACGATGGATTGACGTATGATTTAAGTGGAATTTTATTGCCGCAAATAACCTGATTTACCCGGCGTACAATACCTGCTCCCGTCAACCATTCGATAGCTGTTTCGTATTCCCTGGCTCTTGCGCCCGATTTTATTGTTCCATAAAGAAATTTGTCATTTTTTTTGGCAAACTGGGCGGGTAAAGTGTCAAAAATCTGACGGATACGAATAGCAGTTGTGTTATCGGTATATTTGCTGAAGTCTTTGCGATAGTTCTCCAATATTTCCCCCTGAATAGCATTAATACTCTCTATATTTTGATTTTCAATCCAATCGGCAACGGCTTCGGGCATACCTCCAATGTATACATACTGTTTGAATAAATCAGATAGAATTTCATTAAAAGTGGTTTCAAAAGGATTTGATTTTAAAAAAGTTATTATATTTTCTCGACGGTTCGCCCACAAAAACTCCTCAAAATCCAGCGGCTCCAACTTCAATGTGTTTACTTTTCCAACAGGGAAAGAAGTCTCTTTGTGTAAAAAAATTCCGAGCAAACTTCCTGCAGACACAATATGATATTCGGGGGCATCCTCGTAGAAATATTTTAGAGAGGTCAGTGCGCGCGGTACTTCCTGCACTTCGTCAAAGATAAGCAAAGTTTTAGAAGGCAATATTTTGATATTCAAATAGAGTTCTAGCATTGTTATGATACGTTTCGGTTCAATAGTACCGTGAAAGAGGTCGATTAGTTCTACGCCCGGATTCTGAAAATTTATATACGCCACGTTGTTGAAATATCTTGCGCCGAAATCTTTGAGCAAATAGGTTTTTCCTACTTGACGCGCGCCCTCCAGCAAAAGCGGTTTTCGACTCCGTTTATTTTTCCATTTTAGTAATTCCGACATTAATTTTCTTTCCATCTCTCTTTGTTTAATTTTCGATTCGGATTACTCCGTTTTTCAACGCATACCGCACCATCTCCATGGTGTTGTTGATGCCGAGTTTTTGAAAAATACTTTTTTTATGGGTATTGACGGTGTTGATGCTTATGCCCAAACGGTCGGCTATCTCTTTGCAGATCAATCCGTCTCGACAAAGACGAATGATTTGTCGTTCCCGTTCGGTAAAATCGGGGGTGATGGCGGCGCTCTTTTTGGCCGCAACGTAGACACCCAACAAAATGGAGGCAATATCGCGGCCGTAGTACTCTATCCCGCCGGCTACTGTGCGGATGGCTTGGGCCAACTCATCGGAGTGGCTTTGTTGTTTGCTGATAAATCCGTCTATGCCCGCTTCGAGCATCTCCTGCACTTTTTGGGCGGAATTTTCGGCCGAAACGGCCAAAATTTTTAGCGCGGGATAGGTAGCGCGGAGGCGGCGGGCGATCTCTGCTCCATCCATATCGGGGAGGTGAAAATCGAGCAATACTAAATCTGCAGGCGTGGAGGGAAGGAGTTCAAAGAGCGCTTTGCCGCAGTCGGCCTCTCCCGAAACGCTGATGTCGGGATAAGCAAAACGAAAGGTCATTATTAACCCTTCTCGAAACAACGGATGATCATCCACTACAATTACCTGTATCATAGGGGGGCAAAAGATTGATTACAGCCACAAATCTACAAAATTAATCGGTATCTTTCTCCCATCGCCATTTTTTGTGGTGTTGGGGTCACCATAATTGGTGATGTGCGTCCCGTTGCAACCCCATAATTTTGCAGCATAAATGAAAAATATGGATAATAGAAGAGAAGAAATGCTCTTTTGTGCAGAAAAATTATTGTATTACAACGATTTGCTGTTGAAACAATGCAGCAGTTGGCTTTCGGAAGAGGAGGGGGTAAAGAATGTGGAAAAAAGGATAAGGAATCGGGATAAAAAGAAGATACGGATTTTTTGCAGGACGAATACTTTATCGAATATAGTATAAACAACTTAAAATAAATTTTTTATGAAAAACTCAACACATTTCAGGCTATTGCTGCTGACGGCAACTTTTGCTTTCCTGGGCCTATTGGCGGGATGCGGCAGTAAAGACGACAAGCCGGTCGTGGAGCCGCAATCGGTAACGTATACCGGTATAGACGGAGGAACTACCTATACCTTAAAGATTACCGAAACCATCCCCACCCGTGCCTACACGCCCCGGGGCGGCGACACCTATATGCTGACTGCCGGTTTAACTTCGAGTTCGGGTAACGTAGTCAGTGTTAGCTCCGAATCATTTACCCTTAAACCTTCCAATTCGGCAGAGACCTTTGTGGCAACGGTTACCGGAGGCGACCTGACTGCCCTGGAGGGCAAAGTAACATGGAGCGATAATACCTTTTACCAGGGGCCGGGTAAATTTGAGCGCATCCAGATCAAGATTGTTACCCAACCGGCAGATACTATAGTTAACGAGGGGTCCATCACCGGCAACCTAAAGGTAGTGGCAAGCGCAATACCCATATCGACAACACTTAGCTACCAATGGTATCAAAATAGTACCAAGAGCTACGACGACACCGCAATCGCCATCGCGGGCGCTACTTCTACAACGTTGCCAATCCCCACCTCTCTACTTTCAGGCGTTCCTGATTATCCGTATACATCGTACTATTTCTACTGCGAAGTCAGCGCTAATGACGCTACGCCAATACGCTCTGATCTTGCCGCGGTCTCGGTGAAAGCTCCTCCTGTGATTACCCTGCAGCCTGTTTCCTGCACGGTTTCTGTGGGAGAGAGCGCCACATTTACCGTTGAGGCTACGTCCGATTATCCGCTGAGTTACCAATGGTATGCTCGTTTGCCGGACAATAATAGCGAATGGGTTGAAATAGAAGATGGAGATAGTGATCTATTTGGCCAAACCGAGGCATGTTTGTCGATTACCAATATTCCGATAAACGGTGATGGCTATCAGTTCCGTTGCATGGTCTCCAATAATCCATCGAGTTACGTTTGGTCTGAAGTTGCCATACTTTCTGTCACACCTGACCTTCCTGTCATCACCATGAATTTCCCGCTGGATAATTTTGATGTTTATGAGGGATTCATTAACACCAGTGTTGGGGCTTTTGCAAGGGTAACAAAAGGGGCTACGCTCAGCTATCAGTGGTACTCAAACACCACCAACAGCAATGTCGGCGGCACACTCATTCCGGACGCCACACACTATTTCTACACCATTCCTTCGACGCTTACCGTAGGCGAATACTACTATTTTTGCGAGGTCGGCGCCACAGGCGGGGCTATTCCGATACGTTCAACGGTATCAACGGTAAGGGTAGTGTTGCCGGAAGGTATTCCGACTATTGTTACCCAGCCAGTTGACGCTACGGTTGTTGAGGGAGGCAGTACAACTTTTTCTGTGACTGCCGAAGGCTCCGATCTTCGTTATGCGTGGAGTGTTGGAAGATATATCGCCGACGAAGGCTTTGTATGGAGCACCATACATAATGACAACATTTACACTTATGCACAAACGGGGGCGCTTAGGTTGAGGGAAGTGCCAATGTCAATAAACGGGTACCAATACGAATGTTACGTTTATAATGCATTGTACGGGGTAAGTACCATTCCCGTAAAGCTTACGGTTACGCCGATAGCCCCCGTGATTACCATTACTTCGCAGCCTTCGGATGTTACAGTAATAGAGGGTTCCATAACGGAAAGCCTTTTGGTGGAAGCCAGCGTAACGCAGGGAGCAACGCTTGAATACCTATGGTCTGTGTGTGATGCGACCGGAAGCCAGTCGGTAATCCTACCCAGGGAAACATCTTGTAATTTCGTAATAACTAAAGAATTATCGGTTGGCGTCTATTACTTTTTCTGTAGAGTGATGGCCGAGGGCGCCACAATGGTGAGATCCAGAGTGGCTACGGTAACGGTACTGCCTGCAGTGCCGGTCATTACGATTACTTCTCA